>NZ_JBFRDL010000045.1:0-110071 GCF_052113525.1 Rhodococcus sp. TAF43 | reverse complement strand
CGTTTGCGGGGGAGCGGTTGGCTCCGCACATGGTTCCGGCGGCGGTGGTGGTGGTCGAGGCCGTGCCGCTGACGCCGAATGGCAAGCTTGATCGTGCGGCTTTGCCGGCGCCGGATTTTGCTGCGGGCCGAGCAGAGTACCGGGCACCGAAAGCGGGCGTCGAATCGGCTGTGGCGGCTGCCTTCGCGGTCGAACTCGGTGTGGCGAGGGTCRGTGCAGACGACAACTTCTTCGCCCTCGGCGGCAACTCGTTGACGGCCACGGGGGTGGCTGCGCGACTGCGGGAATCGACCTCCACGGAGGTACCGGTCGAGTGGATCTTCACACATTCGACGCCCGAGTCGCTGGCACACCGGATCGAGACGCGCGAGGCCGAGACCGTCGAGAACGACGGCGCCGGTTCAGTGGTCGAGGTGCTACTCCCGCTGCGTGCCACGGGCAGTCGGAATCCGCTCTTCTGCATACATCCCGCCATCGGGCTCGCCTGGTGTTACAGCGGCCTGGTGCAGCACGTCGACGACGACCGACCGATCTACGGAATCAATTCCCCCGCGCTGACCGATCCCGATGTACGTTTCGGATCGCTCGACGACCTTGCCCACCGCTACGTCCGGGAGATCCGGTCTGTGCAGCCACACGGTCCTTATCACCTGCTCGGCTACTCGGTGGGCGGGCAGATTGCGCACGCGATGGCGGTCCAACTTCGTCGAGAAGGTGACGACGTGCTCACCCTTGCCATGATGGACAGCCGCGCGCCGTCCGGAGCCGAGACCGACGGTGAGATGCCCACGGCTGCAAGGTTGGTCGCCGAGTTCGGTGGGGTGGAGTTGGCCGACGAGGGGGAATCGGACATGACGACCGAGCAGGCCGCACGGCTGCTGCGTGCGAAGGGGGGACTCTTTGCATCACTGACTCCTGATCACCTCGACACCCTCTACCGGGAGTACCAGGACCTCGTCCATGGCGCTCTCGCGCATCGGCCGTCGACCCTCGAAGGTACCGTGGTCGCGTACTTCAGCGCGGCGACAGACTCGGACGACGATCACGGTCTCGACCGTGAGGCCGGAGCAGCGGGCTGGAGAAAGTACATCATCGGTGAAGTACGCGAGTACCGAATCCCTACGCGTCACGAGCAAATGACGAGCCCGCAGGGCCTTTCGGTCGTGGGCCCCCTCCTCAACCGGCACTTGAATCTGGTCGACCGAGAGCGGGGGGCACCCGAGTAATGCGCAGCACTACACAAACCGTGCACCCGTTGCCCGACTCTTCGGCGCGGACTACCGTGGTGTCGAGCGGGCCGAATGGATGTACAGGTCGTGCTCGATGCCCTTGGCTGCCCCGGACCCGGCAGTCCCATTGGAGGACAGCGATTCGCCGAGAGGGTTCCTCAGGACTGCAGCTGTTCACGGCACTCGCCGAAGCAGTGTCTCTAGTCGGTCTTTCGCCTGATCGCCAGGTGCGGACGCACCGCAGTCGACCCGGAAAGCATGCTTTTGCGTATGGCGCGGAGCGCCACCGGTCCCTTCCTCTCGTCGGCGCCTTTGCGCGTCGGATGGTGGTGCGATGCGAATCGGGTAGGAGGACAAATGACCGCGATTCGGCTCGAGAAGTTGTTCGGAGAGGACGCGGTCGTGGGCTCCGAGCATCGGTGCTCCGAGGTGCTGCGTAGTTGGGTTTGCGACTACCTGATCCGACCGCATCCGGATCTCGGCAGATCGGGTCCGGTCTGCCCGTTCACCAATCCGTCGATCTCGCGAGGACTGTTGTGGGTCGGATTCATCGATGGCTGCGACGTCGGTGTTCAGCAGATGACCGAGGCGGTGGACGAGATGTTCGCTGCTTTTCGCGAGTTGCCGCCGGTTGACGGCGACGATGCGCTCCTGAAGGCCGTGCTCCTCGTGTTCGCCGATGTCTCGGACTACTCGCTGATCGAGGAGGCGCAACGCGAAGGTAAGTCCAAGTTCGTCCAGGAAGGACTCATGCTCGGCCAGTTCTATCCGGGATGCACCACGTCCGGGCTACGGAACAAGGCGTTCCCGGCACTGGACGCGCCGCTTCCCATTCTGGCGGTGCGCAGTATGGTCGGCTCCGATTTTCCGTTCCTGGCGGAGCGGAGCGAGTGGGTCGACGCCTATCTGAAGAAGTTTGCAGACCGGATCCCAGGTCCGGTCCGGAGCAGCATCACAGAGAAGGTGGTCGGGGAATTCGCGGTGGACACCTGCCCGGACCGGTAGACGAGACAGGATTGATCGGGTGTGACAGGTGACTGCCGCGACGCGGTGGCAGAGCGGAGTGCCGGTCACAGAGTCGACAGGTTGCTCCCGAGGGCTGCGTCCCATAATCGGAGTATGGCGATCACCATGCGACGATCCGGGCCGCAGGACCGGGAGGCGATCCTCGCGCTGATGGCGGCCTCGCGCGGTGACGGCCTGTCCGCCCAGGAGCGCGCCGAGCGCGGCTTCATCCAGGGGCGCATGGACGCCGATGTCCTCACCCGGTTCCAGGAGGGCACCGGCGTCTTCATCGCCGAGGAGACCGGCCGACTCGCCGGGTTCGCGATGACGTCGGAGCCCGGCGCGGTCGCCTCGGGTCCGCCGCGCTTGGCGCTGGATGCGCTGGGGGACGGGGACGGCCGCTTGTTCCTGTACGGGCCGGCGGCCGTGGACCCGGGCTTCCAGGGGCGCGGGGTGTTGACGATGCTGCTCACCGCGCTCAGTCGTGAGCTTCGGGACCGCTTCGATCTCGGCGTCGCCTTCGTCGAGGCGGCGAACGCGAAGTCGCTTGCGGTGCACCGGCATTACGGGATGACCGAGGCGGCGACGTTCGTGTTCGACGGGCGCGACTACTTCGTGTTCACGTTCGACCCGGCCGAGTTCGCGGCCCGCCCCAACCCCTGAACGGGAGTTCAGCACACGCCGTCGCGCTCGAATCGTGCCGTGAACTCCCGTTCAGGGGTTCGCGGGGCGCGCGCGGGGTCAGCCGTCGCCGGCGGTGAGCTTGCCGAGGATGCGGCGCAGCTGCGCGCGGTCGTCGGCGTCGAGCGGGGCGAAGAAGTCGGCGGCCTGGGCGTCGCGGGCGTCCGACATTTCGGCGATCAGCTTGCGGCCGGTGTCGGTGAGCTGGACGCACACCGCGCGCCGGTCGCCGCCGTCGGAGACGCGCTCGACGAGCTCGCGCTTCTGCAGCCGGTCGACCACCTCGGTGGCCGACCGGGGCGCGATGCGCAGCGCCTTCGCGACGTCGCCGAGGCGGGGGCGGCCGTCGGACTCGGTGCCGATCACGCGCAGCGCGCGGAACTCGTGGGGAGAGAGCTCCCATGGTTCTAGCGCGGTGAACCACTTGCGCCGCAGGGCGCGGGACGTGGACATCACGAGGTCGCGGAGCTGTTCGGACGATGCCTCGGTCATGGTTTCGGAGCTTACCTCACTTGACAGTCACCTCATGTTGAGGCAACCTCAGTAAAGGCTTGCCCCGACTTCTGAGAGGGGTGGTTAGATGACAAGCCCACCATTCGGTGGACCCGGTGGGGGTCCCATGCGTTCCCGCAAGATCGATCCCGCCGACCGCGCCCAGCTCGAGGATTCCCCCGTGAGTCTGCGCCGGATCGGCTCCCTGTTCGCGCCGTACCGCTGGCAGATCGCCGTGGTGATGGCGCTGATCGTGGTGTCGTCCACGATCTCGCTCGCCAACCCGTTCCTGGTCCGCGAGGTGATCGACCGCGCGATCCCGGAACAGAACGTCAGTCTGCTGGTGTGGGCCGTGCTCGGCATGCTCGCGATCACGGTCGCGGGCTCGGTGCTGGGCGTGATCCAGACCTGGATCTCGACGACGGTCGGCCAGCGGATCATGCACAACCTGCGCACCCGCGTGTTCACCCATCTGCAGCGGCAGTCGCTTGGCTTCTTCACCCGCACCCGTGGCGGCGAGATCCAGTCCCGGCTCACCAACGACATCGGCGGCATGCAGACCGTCGTCACGTCGACCGCGACCTCGATCGCCTCCAACGTCACCACGGTCGTCGGCACCGCGATCGCGATGGCGGTCCTCAGCTGGCGGCTGTCACTGCTGTCGCTGATCGTGCTGCCGCCGGCGATCTGGCTCACCCGCAAGGTCGCGCTGATGCGCCGCGAGATCACCGCGCAGCGCCAGCGCGCGCTCGCCGACATGCAGACCCAGATCGAGGAGAGCTTGTCGATCAGCGGTGTRCAGCTGGGCAAGACGCTCGGCGCCGGCCCGGCGATGTCCGACCGCTTCACCGACACCTCGCACCGGCTGGTGGATCTCGAGGTCCGCTCGCAGCTGTCCGGACGCTGGCGGATGGCGACGATGAGCATCATCTTCTCGGCGATCCCCGCGCTGCTGTACCTGGCCGCGGGGCTGCCGGCGACGTCCGGCGGCATGACGATCGGCACCCTGGTCGCCTTCACCGGACTGCAGACGACGCTCTTCCGCCCGCTGATGGGCCTGCTCGACGTCGGTGTGTCCGTGACGAGTTCGCTCGCGCTGTTCAGCCGGATCTTCCAGTACCTCGACCTGCCCGTCGAGATCGACGACCCGGCGAAACCGGTGCCGATGCCGTGCGAGAAGGTCGACGGCGGCGTGCGGTTCGAGGACGTCGGCTTCCGCTACGAGAACGCCGACCGCGACGCACTCACCGGCATCGCCATCGATGTACCGGCCGGATCGTCGCTCGCACTGGTCGGTGAAACCGGTTCGGGCAAGACCACTCTGGCATCGCTGGTGGCGCGGCTGCACGATCCGACGTCCGGCCGGGTGACCATCGACGGCGTCGACCTGCGCGACATCTCGCTCGCGGAACTGTCCGAACTGGTCGGTGTCGTCTCGCAGGAGACGTACCTGCTGCACGCGACGATCCGGGAGAACCTGCGGCACGCGAGGCCGGAGGCGAGCGACGCCGAGATCGAGTCCGCAGCACGGGCGGCTCAGGTGCACGAGCTGATCGAGTCGCTGCCCGACGGCTACGACACCGTCGTCGGCGCCCGTGGCCACCGGTTCTCCGGCGGCGAGAAGCAACGCATCGCGATCGCGCGAACCCTGTTGCGGGACCCTCGGATTCTGGTGCTCGACGAGGCCACCAGCGCGCTCGACAACGAGACCGAGCGGGCCGTACAGACCGCGCTCGACGTCGTCAGCCGCGGCCGCACCACGATCACGATCGCGCACCGGCTCTCCACGATCCGGGACGCCGACCAGATCGTGGTGCTCGACCACGGCCACGCCTCCGAGCGCGGCACCCACGAGGAGTTGCGCGTGCTCGGCGGCCGGTATGCGGCGCTACTCGCCCGCGGAAGCGGCGATGCCGGAGCGGCGGCCGAAGAACGTGCCGTCGCCGAGCGAGGTGCCGCTGATGTAGCCCCACGAGTGCAGGCCCGACGTGGCGCGGCCGGCCGCGAAGAGTCCGGGGATCGGGTCGCCGTCGAGGTCTAGGACGCGGCCGTCGACGGTGGTCCGCAGGCCGCCGATCGTGAACACCTCGGCGCCGCCCCCGCCGGTCCCGCCGTCGCCGTACTCCGGCGGGGCCATGCCGCGCTGGACGTCGATCGCGGCGAACGGCGACTGCAGCGGCCGCAGCCACCGGGCGGACTTGTGGAAGTAGGGGTCCTCGCCGTCGGCGGCGAAGCGGTTGTACTCGCCCACGGTGCTGCACAGCGCGCCCTCGGGCATCCCGATCTCGCGTTCGAGTTCCTCGAGTGTTTCGGCGACGAAGTGCGGCTGCACGCCCCAGCGTTCGTCGACCGGGACCTCCTCGTACGCCTGCTCGTCGAGGATCACCCACACCTTCAGGTTGTGCTTGAACAGCGCCGCCTGGCCGACCAGGCCGGGGTAGACGTCCTCGTTGATGAACCGCTGGCCCACGCCGTTGACGATCATGCCGCGCACCATCATTCCCGGCACCAGCGAGATACCGACCTGGCCGGCGGACATGTGCTTGACGGCCGCGCCCACGGCCTGGGCCATGACGATGCCGCGGCCGTCGTCGCCGCCGTCGCTGTTGACGCCCAGGCCCACCAGTTGCGGCGCGTGCTGGGCGAGCATCTCCTTGTTGTCCGCGAAGCCGCCGGTCGTGATGATCACGCCGCGGCGGGCCCGGTACGTCACGGTCTCGTTGAAGTGCCGGGCCACGACGCCGACCACGCGGTCACCGTCGAGGATMAGCCGCAGTGCGGTGGTGTCGGCGTGCACCGCGATGTCGCTCTTACCGACGGCCTCGCTCAGCACCGCCATCAGGACCTTGCCGCCGAAGCCGTCGGAGGTGACGCGGTGACCACGCGGGGCGGGCTTGGCGATCTCGTAGAACGGATAGGCGTTCTCGCCCATCCACATCAGACCGTCGTCGGTGGGCGGCACCCAGGTGGGGGAGTCCCACAGCGACGGCTTGAACGGCACGCCGTGATCGACGAGCCACTGGTAGTGCCCGACGCTCTCGCGGCTGTAGAGGCCCACCTTCTCCTGGTCGGCGTCCGGGCCGAGCGCGGCGAGGAGGAACTTCTCCATGTCGTCGGCGGTGTCGACGAATCCGCACGCCTCCTGGATCGGGGTGCCGCCGCCGAGGTACATCTCGCCGCCGGACAGCGCCGACGACCCACCGCCACCGCTCTGCCGCTCGAGCAGGATCACCTCGGCCCCGGACTCGACGGCCTCGAGCGCGGCCGACGCGCCGGCGCAGCCGTAGCCGACGATCAGGACGTCGGTTTCGTGGTCGTAGGTGCCGATCTCCGCGGCGTCGATCGGTGTGACGGGTACGCGAGCGCTCATCCAGAACTCCTGTGTCCTCGGGGCTTGACCTGCCTGTGGTGCCCGTCACACTAGGGTAGGCGTCCGTGGCCGAGAAGGTGGTTGTCCGTTGAGCGGGACGCCGGGTATCGGTTCGAATTCGTCTGGGCCGCTACTAATCTCCGCTTCCACAGATCGGTCGAGTTGGCGTTCGGTTCCGGGAGTGGCCTTGCGGTTCTTGCAGCCCTGAGAACGCCCGACGTAGCGACAGTCACCACCGTTGGGGATGTTGCCGAGTTTCTTGACGTCGACGTGGATCATCGAACCCGGATACGGGTGTTCGTAGCGGCGGATCACTTCGCCGGTGCGGATGTCGATGTGGGACAGGCGATTGAGTCGGCAGCAGACCAGGACGGCGTGCACGGTCGAGGCCGGCATGTCCAGCCGCGACGCGATCGCTTGCGGGGACAGTCGGCGTCGCCACCGCAGATCGACGATCTTGCGTTTGGTCGGTTCCGGAGTGCGATTCGGGCTCCGGTGCGGCCGGCTGGATCGGTCGACCATGCCGGCCTCGCCCATCTCCTGATAGCGGCCCGCCCATCTCTTGGCGGTCGGCCAGGACACGTTGAAGTGTTCCGCGGCCGTGCTGATGGGCCAGCCCTCGTCGACGATGCGGCGGGCGAGCAGCAGTCGCCCGCGTGGGGTCAGTGGTGCGTTAGCGTGGACCACGAAGGTCTCCTGTCGGTGAGTGGGTGTCTAAGCAGCTCCACATCCGCGACAGGAGACCTTCTTCGTTCAACGACCGGCTACAGCGTGTCGTCGCAATCGTTCAACCAACCTGCCTGGGCAGTACAGCCAGATCGGTCGGTTGGTGACCTGCCTATCTCGGACGTTGACGTCGATGACGTCTATCGGCATTCGCCCAAGCACTTCGTGCAGGAGAGATCTCCACCAGATACACGGGCTGGAGGCCGCCCCGGCTTGCCGGAACTGCACCTAGCGATGCGATTGTGCCGTCGGTGGCYGCGTCAGCTCCTGCAGTCGAGGAGGACTTTGCCGAGGTGTCCTTTGCTGTCGAAGTATGAGTGTGCCGCAGCGACTTCCGAGAGCGGGAACACGTGATCGGTCGTGGTGCGAATCTGGCCGTTCTCGAACAGTGGCCAGACGATCCGTCGGGTTTCGGCCATGATCTCAGCCTTCTGTTCTGCAGACCGGTCCCGTAGGAGCGTTCCAGTGACGGTGGCTTTCTTCTTCAGCAGGAGGCTGAAGTCCAGTTCGCCTGTCCGGCCGCCCTGCATACCGATCGTCACTACCCGTCCGAATGGCCGCAGGGCTTCGATGTTGCGTTGTAGATAGGGGCCTGCAACGGTATCGAGGATAATGTCGGCGCCGCCATGTGCCATCATCCGTTCCGCGAAGTCTTCTGTGGTGTAGTTGATAAGGATGTCGGCGCCGAGTTCTTCGGCGGCGTGGAGCTTTGCGGAGGTTGACGCGGTGACGGCAACTGTTCCTCCCAGCGCCTTGACCAGTTGGATGCCGAAGAAACCAATGCCGCCGGTGGCGCCGTGGATGAGTACGGTCTGCCCTTGCTGGAATCGACCCGTCATGAAGATGTTGGCAACCACAGTTGCTGCGACTTCCGGGATGCCTGCCGAATCGAGCAGGGGTACGCCGGCGGGGCGCGGCAGTACATGTCGGGCGTCGACGGCGACCTTCTCCGCGTAGCCGCCTGAGGCCAGGAGCGCAACCACCTCGTCGCCGACTGCGAAGCTGCTGACGTCGTCGGCGACGTCGCTCACCCTTCCTGAGATCTCCATACCGAAGATGTCGGATGCGTCGTCAGGCAGGTTGTATCGGCCGCGGCGCTGTAGCGAGTCGGCCCGGTTCAGCCCAGCACCGACAATGTCGATGATCAGCTGGCCGTCACTGATCTGTGGATCGGGTAGTTGTTCGACATGTAGCGTTTCGGGGCCGCCTGGCTGGCGGGAACGTACGGCTCTCATTCGGTGATTCCTTTGTGTTCGCACAGTGGAAGGTAGTCGTCGCGGACGGGGGCAAATACGTCGATGTTCAGTGCTCGCTCGGTGCCGATCGGTTCGGCGCAGTGAGGGACGTCGCGTGGGATGTGCAGGACCGCCGGAGCGTGCAGTTCGAACACGTCGTCGCCGACGTAGAAGCGCATCGCACCCACCGCGACATAGCTGAGCTGGTCGAAAGGATGTGAGTGTGGCCCAACGGTCGTATAGCCGGGCTCGAACCAGTTGACCGTTGTCACAGCGCCGTCGGAGCGGATGCCGCTACGGGAGAAGCCTGGACGGACCTCGTTGAGGACCATTTCGTCAAGCTTGAACGCTTGGGCACCCGAGGGGGAGTTGCCGCCACGTTCCCCGGTCACTGCGCAGCACCGCTGACGGACCGCGAGGCGGCAACACGGAATCCCCGGCGGATGATGCGGCGACGGATCTTCCACCGTCCGTCATCGAGCACGTACTCGTCGTCGTAGTCTCCGACCATGAACGGGGATGTGTTGGTTGTATCGGGGCTGTCGCTGCGATAGACGGTTGCGTAGAGGGTGCCGTGCAGGATGCCGTCTCGCCATTCGAGCCGATGATTCGTTTCGATGTGTCTCGCCGTCCGCGTCATTCGAGCGCGTTGTTCACCCCACTGGGCGATCGCAGCATTCCCGATGAGATCGCGGGGTGGTAATCCGATCAGCTCGCCGTCGTGCGAGTACAACTCATGCAGCGTGTCCGCCGATCCGTGGTCGAGGCGATACGCGTGTTCGGCGGTGAGCGCTTGGATGGCCAATCGTGTTTCGATGTCTGGGACAGTGCTGTCCGATGCGAGGTGCATCTTCAGTTCTCCTGTACTGCGGTCATGATGCCGAAACCGGTCATCCATTCCTTCACTGGCCAGTACCAGCGATTGGTCACGGTGTACGGCCCGCTGGCAGCCAGCGCACTGAATGCCGCTACCCACGTACGGATCTCATGGGCGGAATGTCCGCCCTCCTTTTCCATCCACTCGTTGGACCAGTCGTCGACCCCACCGAGGACACCGGAAGCGAGGGTGTTCATCACTGCAGCGTCAAAGTCGGGGTTGATCTCCTGATAGGTGGTGTTCCCCGCCGCGAACGCTTTCCCGGCCTCGATAACACGCAATTCGCGTTCGGCGCGTAGTTGCGGCGACGGATTCCGGCCGTCGATCAACCGTGCCACGACGTCCGGGGAGGCCTCCTCCAACCGGGGAATGGGCGGATCGTGGGACAGCCCGCCGGATCCGACGACGAGTATCCGCTTGTTCCACGACGACAGTTCACGCCCGATCGACTCGCCGAGCAGGCGGACACGCTGCATCGGTCCTAGCGGCAGTCCAACAGCATTGACGAAGATCGGAACTACCGGGTGGCCGTACCCCTTGCCGAACAAGAACTCGAGAGGCTGGGAAATGCCGTGGTCGACGAGCATCTCTTCGGACTGAGCGGCGTCGAGGCCATCGTTCAGGACCGCTATGGCGAGGTCTCGGGCAGCACCACGATCAACCGTGAGTGCACCTGGACTAGTGCCCCAATCGCCGACCGCTCGTGCTCCGGACCCAATGCAGAATGCCGGCATCATGTCGTAGAAGACCCCGTTGAAGTGGTCCGGACCGAAGACGACGGTCAGCTCGGGATCGAAATCCTCGACGAATCGACGGGCAGTGTCGAATGCCGAGTTCACAGCCTCGAGGGTCTCCGATCCGGGGTCGTTGATCCCGTACAGCGGCGAGTGAGACAAGGTGCAAAGTGCCAAGGACATGGTTCGAATTCCTTCACTTTCTATTCGATGCCGAGGCGGTCAGGGGTGCTTGATGATTCGACTGCCAGATCGGCCTCAGCGACGGAACGAGTCCATCGAGGGTGGTGAAGACCTCGTCTTCTCGCCCGGCCTGGACGACGGCTGCGACGTACCTGTCGGGTCGAACGAGCACGGTGTACCGGTCGCGTACGAGCTCCTTGAAGATGCCTGTGTCATCGTGGACAACCACGCGAGACGAGGCGGCCCCGCCGAGGGGTGTGACCTCGATGGCGCTGGATGCGCCGCCGAAGCCGAGCGAACACCATCCTCTTCCCATCACTTCGTCCAGCGGTACTGCACTTCCGTCGGACGACCGCACTGTCGGTTGGGGCAGTGCACTGCCGACGATATCCGCGACTGCTGTGGGGAGGCCCGTCGCCGGTGGAACGATGCAGCCCTCAGTGAAGCGGGGACGCTTGAGGAATTTCATTGAAGCGATCCAGGACTGCACCGACGGAACTGCTCCGGCGGCGGTGATGATCAGATCACGCAGGAAGGTCACCTTCCGGTCTGTGCTCATCACGATCTGCCCGATTCGGTGGGAGAGCTTCACCATGTCCGCGGCATGCGGTCGACGCTCGGTCTGATAGGTCGAGACCAACTCGTCGGTCCCCGCACCGTGCACGGATGAGGCGACCTTCCATGCGAGGTTGGCGGCGTCGCGAATGCCGGCGTTGAGTCCCTGCCCGGCGAACGGCGGCATCATGTGTGCGGCGTCGCCGGCCAAGAGGATGCGGCCGTGCTGGTATTGCAGAGCGACGCGTTGGTGTGCGACGTAGACCGATGCTCGTCGAATGTCCTCAGGACGGACCGGCTGAGACAGGTACGGTGCCACCAACGCGGCGACTGACGACGGTGTGGTCATCTGTTCGGCAGTCTCGCCGGGCAGGAGCATGAACTCGAATCGGCACCGTCCCTTGACGCCGGGAACGACGACGCTGGGTCTGACTCCGTTGCAGTAGAACTCGGCGAACTTCTCCCGCGCGTTGGTGTTGATCACATCGATGACGATCCACTTCTCGACCTGTGTGGAGCCCTCCATCGCTATGCCGAGCTGAGTGCGAATCGGGCTACGCCCACCGTCACACGCGATAAGCCAGGCAGAACGCACCGTCGCTTTACCGTTCGGACCCAGGACGGTCGTCTCCACATGGGTGCCGTGATCCTTCACCGAGAACGCCTCGGTCTCGAATAGCACCTCAACACTGTCACGACCACGGGCAGCGTCGAGGAGCAAGGACTCCATGACTGGCTGGTCGAACTGGGATTTTCCCGGATGCCCTAGTTGCGAGTTCGCGGGTCGGACTTCTGCCAGTAGTTGGCCCTTTCGGCCGAAGTAGCGCGCTCCAGTATTCATCAGCATCTCTGGACCGAGGCGGTCCATGATGCCGATCTGTTGCATCACCCTGAGGGTTTCGTCCGTAACACTGATCGCGCGGGGTTCATCACTTGTGCTCAGGTTCTTCTCCACGAGCAGTACACGTACACCGTAGTCCGCCAGAAGATTCGCGGCCGCCAACCCGATTGGGCCCGCCCCGATGACAACAACGTCAGTGTCAATTACAGGATCCATCGACTGTACTACTTTCCTTTCACCCGAACGTGATTCGATATCTCGTCGAGTCAGTGTTCTGTCGCCACGGTGTTGCGCAGGACGCCCAGGCCGGTGATCTCCACTTCGACGACGTCTCCGTCCGAGAGCAATCCTTGCGGCTCCATGAAGAACCCAACTCCTCCGGGGGTTCCGGTGACAATCACATCACCAGGCGCAAGCCGGGTGAAGCCTGTGATGTGGGCAATCAACTGGGGGATGGAGAAATACAGGTCGGCAACTGATGCCTTCTGGCGGATGTCACCGTTGACGCGGGTTTCGAGCGTCAACTCGTTGATGTCGCCCAGGTCGTTGGCCGGGACCAGGTACGGTCCGAAGGCACCGGTTTCGGGGAAGTTCTTGCCCGGGATCCACTGGGTGGTGGCGCGCTGCCAGTCTCGTGCAGTGAAGTCGTTGTAGGCGGCGTATCCGGCGATGTAGTCCCACGCCTCGTCTTCGTTGATGTGGAAGGCCTCCTTGCCGATGACCAACGCCATCTCGCCCTCGTAATCGAACTTCGTTGTCGAAGCAGGCATACGAGCAGGCTGTAGGTGTCCGGTCTGGGTGTCGGCGAAACGCGTGAAGACAGTCGGTGCCTTCTGCTCAGCCCGGTGCTCGGCTCGGCCCGTCTCCTTCTGGTGGCTTCGGTAGTTGACACCAATGCACAAGATCTTCGACGGATTCGTCAGAGCCGGCAGGAATTCGATTTCGGACTCTGGGCGAGAGGGAGCAGTGAGGTACTGAGACCCGACCTGGCCGAAAAGGCCCGACTCGATCGTCGCCTTCAGGTCAGGAGCGAGGGCAAGGCCGGACGGGCCGAGGTCGTAGGCGGTGCCGTTGACGATGACACCCCACGTGGGAGATCCGTCGATGGCAGCGAAGCTGGCGTAGTGCACGAGGTTTCCTTTGTTGTTGGTGGGTGGTGTTGCTCGAAGAGCGCAGGAAATCAGGCCGCGATGTCCTTGCGGAATGACTCGCGCGTCAGCATCACAGCGGTCGCGCTGACGGCGAACGCTGCGGCGACGAATGCAGCGACATAGGTTGCGCTCGTGCCACCGGTGGCGTCGAGGAGTGCGACGGCGATCATCGGAGCGAAACCGCCGAAGGTTCCAGCGAGTTGGTAGCCCAGCGATGCGCCTGTGTATCGCGAGGTCGTGCTGAACTGCTCGCTGATGAACGAGCTCAAGGTGCCGAAGAGGGTACCGACGATGCAGCCGTACCCGAGTACGTACCCCAGCATCAGCAGGACAAGATTTCCGCTGCCTACCATCTGCAAGATGGGGTAGACGAGCACGATGCCCGTACCAAATCCCGCCAGGAGGACGGGCCGCCGCCCGATTCGATCCGACAAGGCGCCGGACAGCGGAATGGTGAACACGTTGATCACTGCCCCAACGGAAGCAGCGAACAGGGCGCTGGAGCGGTCAATGCCGCCGAGCGTGGCGTAAGTCAGGCCGAAGGTGGCCATGAGGGATTGGAAGGCCAAGGCTCCAGCGCCGGACAGCGAGGCCAGGATGACCACCTGGGGTCGTCGAAGCACGGCGATCAACGGCAGGGTGCTCGGCTTCGCTCCTTCCAGATCGGTAGCGTCTTGGGCGTGCTTGAACATCGGAGATTCCGAGATACTCAGGCGGATCCAGAGGCTGATGGCCACGAGGACTGCACTGAGCAGGAACGGCACGCGCCAGCCCCAGGAAATGAAGTCGTCCTCGGGCAGCAGTGAGAACAGGCCCATCACTGTTGCAGCCAGTACCGCGCCAGTAGGCGCGCCGGAGTTGACGATGGCGGCGGCAAAGCCGCGCTTGCGCATATCGGAGTGTTCCAGTGCCATGAGCGTGGCGCCGCCCCACTCGCCGCCGACCGCGATGCCTTGGATTATGCGTAACAACACCAGCAACAACGGTGCGAGTACACCGATCTGCGCTTGTGTGGGTAGCAAGCCGATGAGGGTCGATGCGACTCCCATGAGTGACATCGTCAGCACCAGCATCTTTTTTCGGCCGAGTCTGTCGCCGAAGTGGCCGAAGACGATTCCGCCGATCGGGCGTGCCACATAACCCACGGCCAAGGTGCCGAATGACGCGATTGTCCCCACAACGGGGTCGAGGTCCGCGAAGAAGATCTGGCCGAAGACCAGGCTGGCGGCCGTGCCATAGACGAGGAAGTCGTAAAACTCGACGGCACTTCCGAGATAGCTCGACAACAGAACTCTGCGCATGTGCTTCCGGTCATCGGCCGCCGCCGGCGGCGGCGCAGTTGACCTCGAAACAGGTGAAACCTGGGACATAGATCCACGCTCCGGTGAATGGGCCCGAGAAGTCGGGGAGACGGGTACGCCCTCGGCCCGTATTGGCCGGAGGGCATCGTTGCGTCGATGTGATTGCAGTCACCACAGTAGGAGGCAAAAGTACACAAGTCAATCAAGAATATTTTTTTCTTGATTGGTAGACTATCTGCATGGGAACTGACCAGGGGAAGGGCAAGTCGGAGATTCGACCCATCGATGAGGTTCGCCGGGCGATCCTTGATGGCGAGTGGCGGCCCGGTGAGAAGCTTCCGACGGCAGCCTTGGCCGAACGGTTCGACACCAGTACAACGGTCATGCGCGAAGCGTTAACCCGACTGGCCGGAGATGATCTCGTCGTGGCCAAGCTCAATCGGGGCTTCTTTGTCCGCGATCTGAGCATCCGGGAGCTGTCCGATATCACCGAATTACGTTGCGCCACAGAATCTGTGGCCGTTCGAATCTCACTCGAGCGTGGAGGTCTCCAGTGGGAGTCCGATCTGATCTCGGCTCATCACCAGATGACTCGCATCCCCCGCCGCGACGGATCGGACCCTGCGCACATCAATGAGGAGTGGGCAGCCGCCCATCGTAGGTTCCATCAGACGATAATCGGTGCCTGCGAGTGCGATCCGATGATCAGACTGTCGGCTAATCTCGCCGACTCCACCGAGCTCTATCGCAGGTGGGCTGCACCTTCGACTGCCGCGACGATCCGCGATGTCGAACGCGAGCATCGAGAGATCCTCGACGCTGCATTGGCTCGCGACACGGCGCGTACCGCGGAGTTGGTTTGTGCTCACTACAAGGCCACGGTACAGGTCGTGCTCGACTCCGGCCTGGCGGATTCAGTCGTATCGAGTGCGTCGCACGGATAACCAGGGGCTGGCGATGCCCCCGACTGGTGGGTCCGCGCGACCGTCTACGACCTGATGATGCGAAACCCGCTGCGCTACATCGACCGATCCGAGATCACGCCCGATGAGCGCACTGCAGCTGGGGATGAAGAACGTCGCAACGGTCAGGAAGGTGCCGTCCACCAAGGCGGACTGGGGAAAGAAATGTGTGCGCATCTAGATCGGCGTCGACCCGTATCGGGTGACGTCTGTGCAGTCCAGCAGCTGTAGATGACACAGYGCATCCGCCGCGGCGACCTCGTGCTGATGTGGGGCGACGTCACGGAATGGGAAGGGTTCGTGCAGATGCTGGGCGCGCTGATCGTGCCGATGCGCAACGCGATCGCCCTGTTGGTGCCGGTGTACCCGCAATCCTGCAAGCAAGAGGTGTCAATGTGGACGCTGCACCGCGCGGTCCTCAACGCGCYGCGCCGACTTCTCGCGCTCGACGACCCGATCCCCGACAACACCGCCGACGCCACCGCGTGCCGGGGCCGCCTCACGTACGACGCGCTACTCCGAATGCGGCGTTGAACTGCACATATGCGGTGTCTCATGTCGGCACCAGCGGTGCGATGTCCGTGCAGGTGAGCGGGCCGCCGGTGCGGTGCTCGTTGTAAGCATCGTGGCCAGGCGGACTCGCTATGAGAGCGAATCGAGATCCATGATCGGAGGGGGACCGGTGGCGGAGCGGTACGACTAGCTGACGGGTGGGAACCGTCGGGCGCTCGCGGTCGAACGGATCACGGACGCCGCGACCGAGTTGTTCGTCGAGCGTGGGTTCGATCAGGTTGGGGTCCACGACATCGCCGAACGGGCCGGCTGTTCGCGCGCAGCGCTCTATCGCTACGTCGGTGGCAAGCCCGCACTGGTCGCGGCGGTTCGAGCGGATGCGACGTTGTCCTACTGGTTCGCCCACACCCGCACCGGTGACGCCGACGACTACCTGGCGTCCTCGCCGGATCTGAGCCGGGTGGCCACCGCCCTCACCGGTATCGCGCCCGACGAGGCGGGCGGGCAGTGGGTCGTCCGCGTGGTGCTCACCCTGCTCGCGTGGCCCGCCGCCGACACGCGCATGGAGCGACAGATGGTACAACGCTTCGTTGCTCCGGCATTCGACACATAACATCAACCAGTATGAGCCACTGCGTCTTCTGCGCCATCGTCGCCGGCGAGGCCGAATCGAGCCTCGTGTACGAGGACGCGCGCACGATCGCGTTCATGGACATTCGTCCGTTCACGCCCGGCCACCTGCTCGTGGTGCCGAAGAAGCACGCAGCGGATCTCGCTGAGTTGGATCCCGATGACGGAGGACGATTGTTCCAGGTGGGGCAGCAGATCGCGGCAGCGTTGCGAGACAGTTCGGTGGCCGCGGAGGGGGTGAACTTCTTCCTCGCCGACGGCGTGGTGGCCGGCCAGGAGGTGTTCCACGTGCACCTGCATGTCGTTCCGCGGACGGTGGGGGACGGGTTCGGGCTGCGGGGCCGGCCCACGGTTCCACCGAGGCCCGACCTCGATTACCTCGCCGGATCGATCCGCGGTCGGGCTGGGTTCGCGGGATGCCTGACGTGACCACGGCACCGCTTCTGCATCAGCGCTTTCCCGAACTCGCAGAGTCGCTGCCCCATGTTCCCCTCGGTGTACCGCCCACCCCGGTCCGCAGGCTCGACGGGCTGGGCACGCGAAACCGGATCTGGGTCAAGGACGACAGCACGTTCGGCTCCGGTGGCTGGGGCGGCAACAAGGTCCGCAAACTGGAGTGGATCATCCCCGACGTTCTGGCGCGGAAGTCGCGGCGGATCATCACGGTGGGCGGGCTGGGGACCAACTGGGGTCTGGCGACCGCGTTGTACGCCAGAGAGTTCGGCATCGAAACGGCGATCGCGCTGATCGATCAGCCCGTCGACGACCATGTGCGGGCGCAACTGGCCCGGCTGCAGCGCTCGGGCGCGACCCTGCACTTCACCCGGAACAAGGTGCGGACGTTCGCGTCCGCACCGTGGTTGATGCTGCGGCACATTCGCGGCGGACGGCTGCCGTACTACCTGCCGCCGGGCGGTTCGTCCCCGATCGGTGCGCTCGGATACGTCGAGGCCGCACTGGAGTTGGCTGCGCAGGTCGAGGCCGGGGACATTCCGGAACCGGCCCACATCGTGGCGCCGGTCGGATCGGGTGGCACCGTGGCGGGTCTGCTGCTGGGTCTGCAATTGGCGGGCCTGCGCACGGGTGTCGTCGGGGTCGTCGTCAACGACACCCTGCCGCTGGGCGCCGCCGAGATCCGGGACCTCGCGGGTCGGGCCGAGTCCCTGCTGCGTCGTCGCGGCGCGCAGCTGGGCGAGATCGACCTCCGCTCGGCCGGTCTGACCGTGACGCGGGAATATCTGGGTCCCGGTTACGGATACGCCACCGCGGAGGGTCGCGCCGCGCAGCGCGTCGGTACCGAGTACCGCGTCCCGCTCGATCCCGTGTACACGGCAAAGGCATTCGCCGGGTTGCTCGAGATCGACGCGAAGACGCGGGTCGACGACGGTCCCATCGTCATGCTCGACACCTTCGGGCCGCGGCCGGACTGACCGATACCGTGGCGCCATGAAATGGTGGCTCCTGTCCGGTGCGATCGTGTGCGAGGTCGCGGCGACGTTGTCGTTGCGCGCCGCGACCGAACACCCCGCGTGGTACGTCCTGGTGGTGACCGGGTACCTCGCGTCCTTCGCGTTCCTCGCGGTTGTGCTGCGTCACATGGCGGTCGGTGTCGCATACGGGATCTGGGGTGCGTGCGGGATCACCCTGACGGCGGTACTGGCCACCGTGCTCTTCGGCGATGCACTGACCGCGCTCATGGGCGTGGGCATCGCCCTGGTCACCGTCGGCGTGCTGACCGTCGAACTCGGTTCGCAGGCCGCCGAGAAGGACAGGGTCGGCGACGGCCGGGAGTTGGAGGCGACGCCGTGACCTGGGTGTTGCTCGTCGGGGCGATCATCGCCGAAGTGACCGGTACCTTGTGCCTCAAGGCATCCGACGGCCTCGCCCGGCGGTGGTGGTTGATCCCCACCGGGGTCGGCTATCTGGTGGCGTTCGGCCTCCTCGCCGTCGTCCTCGACCGTGGCATGGCCGTCGGTGTCGCGTACGGCGTCTGGGCGGCCTGCGGTGTGGCGCTCACGGCGCTCCTAGGTCGCGCGATCTTCAAGGACCCGTTGACGCCGCGGATGGGGTTCGGGATCGCGCTCATCGTCGCGGGGGTGCTCGTCATCGAACTCGGTGCCTCAGCGAGCTGATCTGTACCGATTCCACCTGGACCCATGTCCAGAAAGGTGTCGTGGAACGCTCCGGTGTGTGGTAGAACACGTTCCAGTTCGTTGTTCGTCCGTGGTGGGTGCGTCGTGTGCTCGTGCTGTACCGGCCACGTCCACCGAAGGATCTCGATGCACTGGTACACCGGCAACACCGTCTACGACACCGTCCTCACATGTGCGTTCGCGTTCGCCGCGTTCGTCATCGTCGGCGGGTTCTTCGCGCAGAGTTCGTACGGCAGGTTCTCCTCGACCAACCTCGGTTTCAACCTCAACCCGAAGCTCGGGTGGTGGCTGATGGAGATCCCCGCCACCGTCGTCTTCGCGATCTTCTACCTCACCGGACCCAACAGGTTCGAGCCCACGTCGATGGTGCTCGCCGCGGTCTGGCTGCTGCACTACGCGAATCGCGGCTGGTTCTTCCCGCTGTCGATCCGGCAGGTGCCGGGCAAGCGCAGCACCTTCAACATCTCGGTCATCGCGATGGGCGTCATCGTGACCTCGATGCACGGCTACCTCAACGGCGCGTTCTTCAGCCACGACTACACGCATCAGTACGACACAGCGTGGCTCACCGATCCCCGGTTCCTGATCGGCCTGGTCGTCTACCTGTGCGGGTTCGCTTTGCTGGTGAACTCCGAATCCATCGTCCGCAACCTCCGGGACAAGAAGAACCCCGGCGCGACGGAGTATCGCATCCCGGAGGGCGGAGGCTTCCGATTCGTCTCCAGCCCCGCGTATCTCGGCGAACTGATCGCATGGGCCGGCTTCGCCCTGCTGACGTGGTCGCTCGCGGGCGTCGTCATCTTCCTCATCACCGCCGGCAACCTCATCCCGCGCGCCCTCGCGACGCACAAGTGGTATCGGGACAAGTTCGTCGAGTACCCGACCGACCGCAAGGCGTTGATCCCGGGCCTCGTCTGATCGATTCGTCAGGCGTCCGGGGCGTTCATCGTGGCGGCGGCACAGGTTTCGGACAGGCCCCAAGCCTCGCAGCACGGGATACCGAGGCCCAGGACGAACTCGACGGTGTCGGGTGAGATCGGGGCGGCCGCGGTCACCGCGATCTGGACACGGTCGAGACCCAGTTTCTTCCTGATCGTGGTGAGGACCAGCCGGTCCGCTAGAGCGTGCTGGACCAGTAGTTTCCGTGGGAGTGGTGCGCCGTCGGATTCGAGGCGCGCCTTCCTCCGTCCGACGCCGATCGCCCTTCGGTGACCCCGTGGTGCCGGAGGTGTCGATGACGGTCAGAACGTCGTTGGGTCCGACGGCTTTCCATGCTCCTTCGAAGTCGAAGTCCGGGTCGCCGTTCGCCTCGAGGTCCTCCAGGCTCGTGGTGCCTTGCGGGTGCGCCGTCCACGCAGACGGTCGTTTCGACCGCGGTGCCCTGCAACGCCTCCCGCACGACGGGCAGGAACTACTCCTCGCAGACCACGACCCGGTTCCCGGCGTTGGTCAGCACGTATTCGAGCTGCTCGGGGGCGAGCGTGTTGTAGACAGAGAAGGGGGTTGCGCCCGCGTGGAGCGCTCCGATGTCGACGAGGTGGATTCGGGTCGGTTGGTCAGCATGATGCCGACGGTCTCCCCTCGGCGGACACCGAGTTTCGCCAGACCGGCGGCGATCCGGCGGACCCGCTCGCCGTACCGGCGCCAGGTGATGACGACACCGTCGTCGGGGGTGTGGAGCGCCACGACGTCCGGGTGGGTCGCGACGGTGGACTGGAATGCCTCACACAGTGTCCGGGGTTTCGCGCCGGTGACCGGGGGCATCGTGATCCTCCTCGATGTGGTCGACCCCAGCTTTCTCAGGGCCGGTACAGCCTGCGAATCAGCTTGGCCGCGCGGTCGGTGTAGGGCGGGTAGGCGATCCGGAGATCAGGCTTGAACAGCTTGACCAGCACGGCCTTTCGATGGCTGAGTTCATCGAACCCCCACTTGCCGTGGTACCGCCCCATCCCGCTGGATCCCACGCCTCCGAACGGAAGCTGGGGTGCCACGCGCTGGTAGGTGAGGTGATTGACCACCGCTCCGCCGGAGCTGACTTCGGACAGCACCCTGCGGCCGGTCCGGGTGGACTTCGTGAAGACGTAGGCGGCCAGGGGTTTCGGTCGCGCGTTGACGAAGGCGATCGCCTCGTCCAGCGAGTCGACGGCGAGCACCGGCAGGATCGGCCCGAAGATCTCCTCCCGCATGACCGGCTCGTCGGGGCTCGGGTCCATCAGCACGGTGGGCTCGATCGTCAGCGCGGCTCGATCGGATCCGCCGCCGTGCGCAACCGTGGCCTCGGTGTCTGCGAGGTACCCGGCCAGCCGGTCGAACTGATGCTCGTTCACGATCCGCACGCCTCGCCCAGGTGGTCCCGCCCGGAACTCCTCGAGGCTACGCACTATGTGATGCACCAGCTCGTCCCGCGCGGCGCGCTCGACCAGCACGTAGTCTGCCGCGATGCAGGACTGGCCGGAGTTGAACACCTTCGTCCAGGCGATGCGACGGGCGGTGACGGCGAGGTTCGCGTCCCGCATCACGATCGCGGGGCTCTTGCCGCCCAGCTCGAGGGTTACCGGCGTCAGGTGCGGCGCGGCCCCCGCCATGATCTTCCGGCCGATCTCGGTCCCGCCGGTGAAGACCACGTGATCGAGGCCCTGAGCGAGCAGGTTCTGGGTGGTGCGCCCGTCGCCCTCGACCACGGCGACGGCATCCGGGTCGAGGTACTCGGGCAGCAGCCGGGCCAGCAGGCGCGACGACGCGGGTACCAGCTCCGAAGGCTTGATCACGGCACAATTGCCTGCCGACACGGCGGCGATCAGCGGTCCCAGCGTGACCGTCAGCGGGACGTTCCACGCCCCTATGATCAGCACCACCCCGAGCGGCTCGTACTGCACCCACCCCAGTGCGGGCATCTGGTGCAGCGGCAGTCGCCGCGGCCTGCTGAGCATCCACCGGCGTACCCGTCTGCGTGCGTACGCAGCCTCGAGCCTGACGTCGAGGACGTCGATCATCCAGGACTCGAAGGTGTCGCGGCCCAGATCCTCGGCGAGGGCGCGGGTGATCTCGTCCTCGCGCTCGTACAGCATTCGTTCGATGCCGCGGAGCTGTTCGATCCGCCACTGCGCGGTTCTGGTGCGTCCGCTCGCGTGCACCTTGCGAAGCCTGGCGACGACTCCCGCGATCACATTCGTGGTGTCCGAATCGGTTGCGCCGGTTTCTGCCTGATCTGTGGTCATGACGGCCTCAGCTCCATTGTGCGGTGGCACAGCTGTATCAGTGCGGCCGACGCGCGACGGGATCGGCCGTTTCATGGGGTGCGGTATCGCCCCATATGTCTCTGATCAACAGTGGTCGCTGATCGAGTGACCGTCAAGACCTCGAGCTCAGTTGTTGTGCTTGCGATCTGCGTGCCCGAGGTCCCGGTCCGGCACGACCGCGTCACGCACCAGCTTCTTGAGTGTCACGATGTCGGGAAAACCGCTGTCGCGCTTACGATCCCACACCAGTGTGTCGCCCGCGGTGACCTGGAAGATCCCGCCGGTACCGGGAATCATTGCCACCTCGCCGAGTTCGGTGCCGAACGTGTTCAGCAATTCCTGTGCCATCCATCCGGCTCGGAGCAGCCAGTTGCATTGCGTGCAGTACGTGATCGTGACGCGGGGCGAGGCGGAGGTCATGGCTCCAGGGTGGCAGACGGACCGCCGGCTACGACCCCCAGCGCGTTCAACCACAGAGTCGTCAGGTGCTCGGACGCCTCCTCCAACGCCGGGGGCTCGCCGAAGACGAACCAGATGTACGCGCATCGTTCCGTCATGGCGCCGAGCATCGCGGCAGCGGCATCGACGTCGAGATTCGCGTCGATCAGGCCCTCGTCCTGCCAGCGGGTGAACGCGCGGCGGGTTCGCCCTTGGTAGTAGCGGCGCCGGTCGGTGAGCGCCCGGCGTGCCTCTGCGCTGGAGAGGGCGGCTTCGCCGAGTACCTTCCAGAAGTCGGAATTGCGTTGGAAGGCTTCAAGGTACAGCAGGTTCGTCTCGGCTATTCGGGCACGCGGTTGATCCGGTCCGGCGACTGGGGACGAGAGTTCGCCGTAGACCTCGTCCTCGACGTCGATGATCAGATTCGTGAACAGCTCGTTCTTGTCCTCGAAGTACCGATAGAACGTACCGACGGAGACGCCTGCTTCTGCGGTGATGTCCGCAACGCGTGCCTGATGGAAGCCCCTTTCGGAGAAGACACGCCGGGCTGCACGCAGGAGCGATCCGCGGGTGCGTAGCCCCTGGCGGGTCATGGACGTCTTGTCGCTCATTTCGTCAATCCCTCGGTGGCAGCGACAACGACAACGCGGCACCAGAGGTCGGTCAACTGGTCCGCGGCGGCATCGATCGCTGGAGGGCGGTCATCGAGCACGAACCACTGGAAGGCGCATTGTTCGGTAGTTGCGACGAGAGCGAGTGCGGTGAGGTCGACGGGGACGCCGGGCGTGACCAATCCGGCCTCGACCCAGGCGGCGATCGTGTCGCGCACGTGGGCGACATAGACCTCTCGTCGTGCGGCCAGCATGCGGCTGATGTCGCGATTTCCGAGTGCCGCCTGCTCGACTCGTCGCCAGAAGTCGGCGTGGCGTGCGAACTCCTCGAGATAGTGGTGGGCATTCGTGCGAATCCACTGGTGGACGCCGTGTTCCGGTGACCAGGATGCCGGCATGATCGCGGCGTCCAGTTCGTCGAGCATGGCTTCGAAGACGAGTTCCTTCGAACTGAAGTACGTGTAGAAGCTGCCCGACGCGACTCCGGCTGCCGTCGTGATGTCGGTGATGCGTGTGTCGAAGAAGCCGCGATCGACGAAGACGTCTCGGGCGGCCGTCACGAGGAGAGTTCTGGTGGGCGTCGATCCGGTGGTGGATTCGGCCGCACGGGAGTTGCGCTTGTTGTCCATACCCCGCCCTGGTTTGCGCCCCGATCAGGGGCGTTGTCTGTTGCCGGTGCCCGATCCTACTCGGCGGTTCGCTGCCGACCGCCCGGCCCGATGGGTGCTGAGGTGAGGAATTGTTCAACGTGGCTGGAGGCTCCTCTGTGCAGAGTGACGCGGATGGTTCGTGTCCTTGAACGCTGATGTTTAACACAGTGATTCGGCTGCACGTGCAAGATCGCATCGAATTCGTCCAGTCGTTGACAACCGTCGACTCCGGGTGGATAGTCGCCTCACCTGAATGGTTCTTCAATAGGCTCGAATGACCCTGGATGTGAGGGCGGTTCAATTGAGAGATCTAGAGGGATCCGTCGCTGTTGTCACAGGCGGCGCCCGCGGTATAGGTGCAGCGATCGCCAAGCGGCTGGCGGCGGCCGGTGTGGATGTCGCGATCTGGGACGCGCCTGAATGGAACGATCCGCCGCTCGGATACGCCCTCGGCGATGAGGCTGACCTGCGGGATATCGAAACGGAAGTCCGTGCGCACGGGCGCCGTGCGCATGCGATCGCCATCGACGTGCGTGACCCGGCCGCCGTCGAGTCCGCGGTGGCCGAGACCGTGTCCGCGCTCGGCGGGCTCGACATACTCGTATGTGCGGCGGGCGTGCGGAGTGCTGTACCCGTTGCCGAGATGACCGACGTGCAGTGGGAGTCGGTGGTCGATACCAATCTGCACGGTGCGTATCACTGCATTCGGTCGTCGCTCGCGCACCTCGAGTCGTCCGGTTCGGGCCGCGTGGTGATCGTGGCCGCGGAGGAAGGCAGACGCGGTGCTGCCGGACTCTCCCACTACGCCGCAGCAGCGTGGGGGTTGATCGGGCTGGCCAAGTCGTTGGCGCTCGAGTCCGCGGAGTTCGGGCTCGCGGTCAACGTCCTCGCTCCCGGTCCCGTCGATACGACGATGTCGCGGACCTCCGACTTCTGGGCCCTCGCGCAGGCCGGGCGTGCTGGAAACGACCCGGTGGGAGAGGTGAACGAGGAGTCCGCCCGTAGCGCCCTCGAGCTGATTCACCCCAGCAGATCCGCGTACGTGTCGATCGAATCCATCTGTGATGCGGCGATGTTTGTGATCGGGGCAACGGGGCTGGATATGACGGGATCGGTGCTCGATGTCTCGGCCGGATTGGCCGCAACCAATACGGCGTGAGGAGAGGTGATGAGGAGCTTCGAAGGACGAGTCGTCGTCGTGACCGGTGCCGGCAAGGGCCAGGGACGTTCCCATGCGCTGTCGTTCGCGCAGCAGGGCGCGTCGCTGGTGCTGTGTGATCTGGGACAACAGATCCCGTGCGCGTCGCCGATGTCGACTCCCGAGCAGTTGTCGGAGACGGCCCGGATGGTCGAGTCGGTCGGTGGTCAGTGCATCTCGATGCTGGCGGATACCCGTTCGAGCGCCGACATGGACAAGTTGGTCGGCGCTGCCGTCGAACGGTTCGGCAAGGTCGACGTCTTCGTCGCGAACGCCGGCCTCGCATCGTTCGGCCCGCTTCGCGACATGTCTTATGACGTTTGGCGTGAGGTGGTCGACGTCAACCTCACCGGCGTCGCGACGAGCATTCGAGCGGTTGTGCCGCAGATGATCGAACAGGGGAGCGGGCGGATCATCGCGACGTCGTCGTCGGTCGCGCGAGAGGGCGGGCCCAACAACGCGAACTATGCCGCCTCGAAGTGGGGTGTCATCGGGTTCGTCAAATCACTGGCGATCGAGCTGGCACCGCACAACATCACGGTCAATGCTTTCGCCCCGATGTCGGTGTCGACAGACATGTGTCACAACCAGTTGACCTATCGGCTGTTCCGGCCGGACCTCCGAGAGCCGACGACCGACGATGTGCGTGAGGTGTTCGCAGGACTCAATCCCATGGGTGTTCCGTGGCTCGAGGTGGCCGATGCGAGTGCGGCAGTGCTGTTCCTCGCCTCGGACGATGCCCGGTACGTCACCGGCAACGCCTTCGACGTCGCCGCCGGATGGAACGCATTCCACGTCGCGTAATCACTTCTCGTGCCCCCCCGAATTCAGATCTCAGCAACAACGAAGGAGTTCTTCGATGACGATCGACCCGAAGCATCTTCTGTCGGACCTCGCTCAGGGCGGACCTGCCCTGTTCTTCCCGGACCCGCCGGCTGCAGTCACGTTCAACTTCGACCAGGGCATCGCCGCCGAAGAGACGTTTCCCATCGAGGACTTCAAGGAGCTGATGGGTGATGTACTCGACCGTGACGGCGGGTTGGCGCTGGAGTACATCTCGTTCGATTATGACAAGTCCAACGACCAGATCGTCTATCTGCCCTCCTACATCGAACTGATGCTCGGCCACACCGGTCTTCGGGCGGAGCTGGCAACGTGGCTGGGCCGGACCCAGGGGATCGGCGGTCTCGGCGCGGACAACTTCATCCTGACCTCCGGGTCGGTCCAGGCAATCGCTTTGGCGGTCAATGCATTCGTCAACCCCGGCGACGGCGTTCTCGTCGAAGCGGCAACCTTCCCGTATGCAATGCGGTTCATGCAGATGCGGGGTGCCGACATTCGAACCGTCGACATCGACCAGGACGGCCTTGTCATCGAGTCCCTGGAGGCACGTCTGGAGGAGTTCCGCCGGGACGGCGTGAAACCGAAACTGCTGTATGTGATTCCGACATTTCAGCTTCCGACATGTGTGGTGATGCCGGAGGAACGCCGTCGGCGCCTCCTCGAGATCGCCGAGAAGTGGGAGCTGATCGTTCTCGAGGACTCGATCTACGCCGATCTGCGCTACGGCGGAGATCCGGTGCCCTCGCTCCGAAGCATGGACACCTCCGGTCTGGTCATCCAGTCTCACGGGTTCTCGAAGGTCCTCGCCCCTGCACTGCGTCTCGGGTGGATGTGCGCATCCGAGAAGATGATTCACGCGTTGGCCTCGGTCCGGCAGGACCTGGGCGTCAGCCAGTGGATGTGCCGGATGATGGCCGACTACCTTGCCCAGAACAAGCTCGATCCGCACATCGAGAGGGCAAACGCCGTCTATCGCCGCAAGCGCGACATCGCGGTGCAAGCCGTGCGTGAGCATTGCGGCGGTCTGGTCGACTTCGATGTGCCTTACGGGGGCTTCTATCTGTGGTTGCGGATCGACGACTCGGTGGACTGGGATCGAGCCCAGCACGCCGCTGCGATGAGTGGCGTCTTCTGTCGACCCGGCGAGAAGTTCCTCGGAAGGGAAGCGGGGCAGGGCTATCTGCGGCTGGCGTACAGCCATGCCCCCGACCACGAGATCGAGCGCGGGATCAAGGCGCTCGGTGACGCCATCACCTCCAACGTCCGGGCCACCGCATAGTCCGAAAACTCTGGAGCCTGCCCCGAGTTCTGCGGTGGGCACTCCATCGACCGAGTGAGAGGGATTGACATGACCGTGTCGGTAACACAGCGATCCACGCGCCGTCGCCTGTCGAGGATCATGCTCGGCGTTCTCGGGGCGGTGACGGCGACCGTCATGCTCGTCGGATGCGCCGGCGCCACCGGTGACACCGCAACCGATCCGGGTTCTGATCCGGCTGGTAGCGAGTGGTTGGCCGCCGCTCAGGATGCGGCGCAGGCCGCCACCACTGTTCCCACCGTCATCCGAGCGGCCCAGCTCGGTCCGGTGACCCCACCTGCGACCCGCACCATCTTCTTCGTCGGGTGTGACCAATCGATACCCGGATGCGTTGCACAGGTGGCAGGGGTTCAGGAAGCGGCCGCTGCCCTCGGATTCACCGTGAAGGTGTGCGACGCGAAGGCCGACGTCGCGTCCTTCCAGAACTGTATGAGCCAGGCGGTGAACGCCAAGCCCGACGTGATCGTCAACAATGCCCGGCCCGCGGCGGATGCCGCCGAGGCGTACGCCGGTGCGCACGCCGCCGGGATTCCCGTCATCGGCCAGTTCACCTCGGAGCAGCCCGATCCCGCCAAGGGAAACACCGTCGAGGTTGGCAACGTCTGCCGTCAGGAAGGCGAAATGCTCGGCAACTTCATCGTCGCCGAAAGCGGTGGTAAGGCCGACGTCGCAGTGTTCGCCGACACCGTCTACGGGTGCAACGGGCAGCGCGCAGAGGGAATCGAGGCCGCCCTCGACAAGTGCGACTCGTGCAAGACCACGATCAAGCGATTCTCGGCGGCCACGGCACAAACGGACCTACCTCCCGCACTCCAGGCGGCCATCCAGTCGAATCCGAAGCTGAACTGGATTGTAGGAACACCCGGATTCTCCGGTCTGATGGCATCGGATGCGGTTCGTCAGGCGGGCAAGGCCGACTCCATCTCGGTCGGAACCTTCGACGGTGACGAACCGTCACTGGCGCTGGTGCGCAAGGGTGACATCATCAAGGCCGACGTTGCCTCGGGTGTGTACGAGAACGGGTGGACTGTCGTGGACGCGGCCGTGCGTCTCGCCGCCGGTCAGTCGATCCCGGACGGGATCTCGAATCCGACCCAGCTCCTGATGACCCAGTCGAGCGTTCCCCAGAGCGGAACCTATGAGGGTGCAACGGGTTTCCGAGAGCAGTTCGAGACGCTGTGGGGTGTCGCGTGATCTCGGATGCGCCGGGTAGAGGTGAGGGTGCGTGATGACGGCTCTCGAAATGGCCGCTATCACCAAGACCTATCCGGGACAGCGCGCGCTCGACAATGTGGACTTCGCGGTCGCAGCCGGGGAGATTCATGCCCTGCTCGGCCACAACGGATCGGGAAAGTCGACGCTCATCAAGGTGATGTCGGGATATCACCTACCGGATTCGGGAGCGGGAGGTTACTCGGTAGCCGGGAAGCCGATCAGGTTCGGCGACGTGGCCGGGATACGCAACGCGGGAATGCGGTTCATCCACCAGGACATCGGGATGGTCGAGGGCCTGACCGTCCTCGAGAATCTGAGGCTCGGTGTCGGGAACTACGACGCCCGCCGCCTCGGTCGCATCAAATGGCGCCGTGAACGTGAACTGGCGAGACGCAGCCTCGAAGAACTGGATCTGGGCCACATCGACCTCGACGCCCCGCTCTCGGATCTGACCGCCGTGGAGCGGACCGAGGTCGCGGTCGCCCGAGCCCTCGGGGACCAGAGTTCGGTGACGGTGCTCATCCTCGACGAGGCGACGGCGGCGATGCCCTCCGAGCAGGTCGGCAACTTGTTCCGCCTGGTCCGTCGGCTCGTCGAGCGCGGCGTGGGAGTCGTCTACGTGACCCACCGGCTGGAGGAGGTCCTCGAAATCGCGGACCAGGTGACCGTCCTCCGGGACGGCAAGGTGGCCCTGTGCTCGCGGGTTGCCGACCTGACGGGAGCGGAACTGGCGCGGGTGATCGCGGGCACGGAGTTGACGCCCGTGCGAAGCCCCCGGAACGAGGGCCGGGTGCGGGGCGATACTCGTCTCGAGTTCGTCGACGTGGTTGCAGGCAGGGAATTGAAGGGCGCCAGCTTCTGTGTGCGAGCCGGCGAGGTTGTCGGCATCGCGGGACTCACCGGATCCGGAGTGCACGAGGTAGTGCGACTGCTGCAGGGCGGTGCCCGAGTGGTCTCGGGGGAGGTGAGGGTGGAAGGGCGACCCGTGGGTCGATTCGGAACCCGGCCGATGCGCGAACACGGAGTGGCAGTACTGCCCGGCGAGCGGCGCCTCAAGGCGATCTTCACGATGTCGGTGGCCGAGAACATGACGATATCGAGGCTCCGGCCGCTGTGGCGCAGGGGAATCCTCAGCCGGCGAGCGGAACGGACCGAGGTACTCGCCGGGATCGATCGCTTCGGCATCCGCCCGGGAGACCCGGACCGGCCGATCGAACTGCTCAGCGGCGGCAACGCCCAGAAGGTGTTCGTTCTCCGCTGGCTGCGCATCGATCCGCGTGTACTCGTCCTCGAAGAACCTACGCACGGTGTCGACGTCGGAGGATCAGCGGAAATACTCCGAGTCGTGTCCGAATCGGCAGCGCGGGACGGCATCGCAGTCCTGCTCTGTTCGTCGGATACCGACGACCTCGCAGCAGCGTGTGATCGCGTCCTGGTGTTCCGGGACGGGTCTGTCCAAGCAGAGCTACAGGAGGAGGAGATCACTCGTGAAAGAATCGTTGGACTCTGTTACGCCCCGTCCTGATCTCTCGGCGCGCGACATCGCCGGGACTCGTGCCAGACGCACGTCCGTGAACTCGCTCGCATCGAAATGGGCCGGCCCGGCGCTGCTGCTCGCGATGATCATCGGATTCACGATCGCCCTCCCCGGCGTATTCCTCACCAGCAGCAATCTCGTTGCGGTGGTGAACAACCAGGCGATCGCCGCGATAGTTGCGCTGGGGCTGCTGTTCCCGCTCGCTGCCGGTGTCTTCGACATCTCGATCGGAGGTGTGATCACGCTGTCGGTGATCTCCTCCGCGTCGATGTTCCAGGCGACCTCCGGCAGGATGCCGGTGATCGCGGTCATCGTCGTTACCCTCCTGGCCGGATCGCTGGCGGGATTCGTCAACGGCCTCCTCGTGGTTCGACTCCAGATCGATCCATTCATCGTGACTCTGGGAACCGGCTCGGTCTTCCTCGGGCTGTCCCAGCTCGTCGCGAACGGCAAAGCGGTATCGGAGAACATCCCGACCGCATTCACCGACCTCGGGCGGGGTGAGATCCTCGGGATACCCAACCCCATCGTGTGCGTCATCGTGCTGGCGGCGATCGTGTACTACGTCCTCGAACACACCCCGCTCGGGCGCATGATCTATGCGACCGGCGCCGGTCGTGAGGCCTCGCGGTTGGCGGGGGTGCCGACGGATCACATTCTCTACCTTGCATTCTGGGCTTCGGCATTCTGCGCAGCCCTGGCCGGACTCGTGTACACGGCCCGCATCGGCACGGGGCAGCCGGATGTCGGCGGACAGTATCTGTTGCCGTGTTACGCGGCCGCCTTCCTGGGATCGACCATGATCAAGCCGGGACGATTCAACGTCCCAGGTCTGCTCGTCGGTCTCGCGATCATCGCAATCGGAATCAACGGACTGCAGCTGTGGGGCATCCCCTTCTGGGTCATCTCCACCTTCCAGGGCGGCGCTCTTGTCCTCGCCGTGGTCCTCACCAAGATTCGCAAGACCCCGAAGACGACCTGACCGGAACGACAGAAGGTACGAGAGGAGAACCCGATGGGCAATCTGGATGGCAAGGTCGCTTTCGTCACGGGAGCCGCACGCGGGCAGGGGCGCTCACACGCGCTGGCCCTCGCGCGTGCGGGTGCAGACGTCGTCGTGTCCGACATCTGCCGCGACCTCGATTCGATCCGTTACGCACTCGCCACCGAGGATGATCTCGCCGAGACGGTCCGCCTCGTCGCAGAGGTGGGGCGGAAATGCCAGCCCTTCGCTCTCGATGTGAGGGACGGCGACGCGCTCGACGACGCGGTGTCCGAGACGGTCGACCGTTTCGGCTCACTCGACATCTGTGTCGCGAACGCGGGAATCTGTGGGCATGGAAAGTTCTGGGAGATAACCGATTCCATGTGGGATGAGATGATCGGAGTCGATCTGACCGGAGTGTTCAAGACGCTCCGTGCCGTCACGCCCACGATGGTGGGGCAGGGACGCGGACGGATCGTAGCGACCGCCTCGATGGGCGGTCGCATGGGCAACCCGAATCTGGCCCACTACGTGGTCGCGAAGTGGGGCGTCATCGGCCTGGTCAAGACCCTGGCGCTCGAAGTGGCCGAACACGGGATCACCGTCAACGCGGTGTGCCCGGCAACTGTCGACACGCCGATGGTGCACAACGCATCGATGTACGAGTTGTTCTGTCCAGGGCTCGATTCCCCGGACCGCAGCGACGTCGAGCCCATCTACTCACGGATGAGTCCCATGCGGACACCGTGGGTCGATCCGCAGGACGTCTCGGACGCAGTGCTCTATCTGGTCTCGGACCAGGCGCGCTACGTCACCGGGTCGACGCTCGACGTCTGTACCGGCGCAACGGCCGGGATGCCCTGATGACGCAGATCTCCGAATCGAGCGGGGTGCAACGAGGGTTCAGCCCACCGCATCTGACGTTTGCCGGGATGTCGCAGTCCGTCCGGTGTGGGGGACTCGTCCTCGTCTCCGGTCAGGTCGCACTGGGCGACGACGGAACGGTGGTCTCCGACGATCCGCGCGATCAGGCCGAACAGTGCTTCGCCAACATCGAGTCGGCCCTCAGCCTTGCCGGTGCGCGCGTCTCCGATGTCGTCAAGCTCGTCTGCTACCTCACCGACGCCTCATATTTCGGTGCCTACAGCGACGCCAGGGCGAAGTGCCTCGGTGACAATTCGCCTGCCGGTACGGCCGTCGTGGTGGCGAGTCTGCTGGATCCGGCGATGCTGATGGAGGTGGAGGCGTGGGCTGTTGTACCGCAGCCCGATTGAGTGGTGACGCGGAGCTACTCGGCGGGGTCCAAGGATCGCCGCGCACCGTGCCACTCGGTGACGGGACGTCCCTCGACGAGGTGCTCGTCGACGAATCGCTCGACCCGGTCGGCGTGCAGTGCGGCGTACCAGGTGTTGTCGGGGTACACCACGGCGACCGGGGCCTGCGAGCACGGGAACAGGCAGCCCGTCTGGGTGACGAGGACGTCGTCGTCACCCAGACCGCGGGCCTCGAGCGCGTGGTCGAGCGCCTGCGCGGCCTCCGGACCGCCGCGGGCCGAGCACCGCGGACCCCGGCACACCAGGACGTGCCGTGCGAAGCCGGGCACCTCGTCCCAGGCAGGGGAGGTCAGGGGAGCGGTGGTGGTGCGCGCCGGGGTGGTGGGGCCCGAGATCGCGGCGTCGATCAGGTCGGCGTAGTTCGCGTTGTCGGAGAGCGGATTCGCGACCCGCACGTCGGGAATCCGTTCCTCGGAGTGCTCGCGGGAGTGCTCGCGCAGCCAGTGCCCGATGACGCGGCGGAACCACGCGTCGATCTTGCGGTCCAGCACCGTCTGGGCGCTCACCACGACGACCTCGGTCGCGCCGGACGCGGTCGCCTCGTCGAGCGCCGTGGTGACGGATGTTCCCGAGCCGCCGAGCACCGCCGTCACGAAGACGGTGTCCGGGTGCCGGTCCTGCAGGGTGCGCAGCGCCCCGAGTACCTGGTCGCGGGGATCGGCGCCGCGATCGGTGGGCGCGGTGACGACCACCCACCGGTTCTGCGCAACCGTGTTCATGAGAAAGACCTTTCGGCTGCCGCGTCGACGGTGCCGCACAGCACCACCATCGGACGGCCCGTTCGTGGATGGGGTTGCACCAGGGCGTCGAGGCCGTAGACGTCCGCCAGCAGTTCGGCGGTGAGCACCGACTCCGTCGGGCCCTCGGTGACGACCCGGCCGTCGCGCAGCACCACGAGGTGATCGCAGTACATGGCGGCCAGGTTCAGGTCGTGCATCGCGGCGACTGTGGTGAGCCCGCGGGCCCGGATCAGTTCGAGCAGTTCCAGCGACGCCGAGACGTCGAGGTGGTTGGTGGGCTCGTCGAGTAGCAGCACACAGGGGCGCTGCGCGAACGCGCGGGCCAGCTGGGTCTTCTGCTTCTCGCCGCCGGACAGGCTCTGCCACAACCGGTGTCGCAGGTCGGCGATGCCGGCGGTCGCAAGGCAGTCGGTGACGAGTTCACCCGTGCCGAGTGCGGCGGGGCGGGCCCAGCCACCGCGGTGCGGAATGGCGCCGAGTTCGACGATCTGTTCCACCGTCAGGTCCAGTTCGGTGGCCGAATGCTGTTCCACCAGTGCGACGGTCCGGGCGAACTCGCGCCGGTGCATCGCGGTCGCCGGGACGTCGCCGATCAGCACCCGTCCGCTGTCGGGACGTTCGAGCCGGGCGATGGCCGACAGCAGCGAGGTCTTGCCCGATCCGTTCGGCCCGATCAGCCCGGTGACCCGACCGTCCGGGGCCGTGCACGACACCCGGTCGAGGATCCGCGTGCCTCCGGCCGACCAGGTGACGTCCTCGACCCGGATCTCGGGAGAGTGGTGCGTCATGAGGTGGCTCCCCGTCGTCGGAGCAGCCACACGAACGCCGGCACCCCGACGACCGCGGTGACGATACTGATCGGCAGTTCCCGCCCGGGCATGACTGTGCGGGCGGCGATGTCGGCCCACACGAGCAGCAGGGCGCCCACCAGAGCGACCACCGGGAGCAGGCGCGCGTGCAGCGGCCCGACGAGCATCCGGGCCGCGTGCGGCACCACGAGCCCGACGAAGCCGATGATGCCGGCCTGCGCCACCAGCGCCGCCGTGCACAGTGACGCCACCGCGTACAGCACCCAGCGCGACCGCTCGACGTTGGTGCCGAGGCTCGCGGCGGCACGCTCACCGAACGCGAACGAGTCCAGTACCCGGCTGTACGCCAGGAAGATCGTCATCGTCGCGGCGACGACGACGACGATGCCGACCAGACCCGACCAGCGCACGCCGGCCACCGAGCCCAGGGTCCAGTTCAGCACCCGGTGGGCGGAGTCGCGGTCGCCGAACAACACCAACGCCGACGTCAGTGCCGCGGTCAACTGCCCCACCGCGATACCGGCGAGGACGAGTCGACCGGGCAGCAGCGCCCCGGACCGGGACGTCGCGATGACGAACACCAGCAGCAGGCTCCCTAGGGCACCGAGGAATGCGGCGGACGACACGGCGCCGAATCCCAAGGCGCCCACCGCGCTCGCGCCGGTCGTCAGTGCCAGGACCGCACCCAGTGACGCGCCCCCGGACATGCCGAGCAGGTAGGGGTCGGCCAGCTGATTGCCGGTCAGCGACTGCAGCACGGCGCCGCACAGGGCGAGCCCCGCGCCGATCGCCGCGGCCGCCAGCACCCGCGGCATCCGCAGGTCCACGACGATGTGGGTGGTGAGCAGATCGGTGCCCGGGCCGATGCCGAGGCGTCCGGCGATCGACTCGACGACCGTGCCGATCGACAGGTCGGCCGCACCGATCGCGACCCCGGCCGCGCAGCTCACTGCGAGCAGCGCGACCAGGATCACCGACCAGCCGGTGCTGGTCGTCGCGGCTACCCGGGCCGGCACCCGGGTCGTCGGACTCATGCCCCGTTGTCGCCCAGCTGCTCGGCGACCAGGCTCGCGCCCTCGATGGTGCGCGGTCCCGGCGTGCTCGCCGAGAACGGGACCACGACGAACGCGTCGTCGCGCACGGCCTTCAGATCCTTCAGGGCCGGGTCGCTCCGCATGTAGTTCTTCTTCTCCTCGGCCGTGTCCCACGACGCGTCCGCGAGGACGATGACGTCGGGGTTCGCGGCCAGCACCGTCTCCCAGCTGCCGTCGAGCCACGCGCCGTCGGCATTCGCGAAGATGTTGGTGCCGCCGACCGCATCGATGATCAGCTGCGGTCCGCCGGCGTTGCCGCCGACGTACGGGGTATCGGTGTTGCTGTCGTACCAGAAGATGCTCTTGCCCTTCGCGGGCGCCGCAGCCTCGATGCCGCTGAGGGTCTCGCGCATCTGTGCGACGACGGCGTCGGCCTCGGACTTGCGGCCGAACAGGGTCCCGTAGTCGGTGATCTCGGTGCCGATCGAATCCCAGGACACGGCGGGACGGGTCGACTTGTCCTTGCAGCCGAACGGGGAGACGTAGGTGGCGACACCGAGGGCGTCGAACGACTCGTGCGAGCCGACGGCCTTGTCGTCGAACGCGCTCGAGTACGACGCGAGCACCAGGTCGGGCTTGATCTCGAGCAGGGCCTCGCGGCTCGGGTAGTCCTTCTCGTCGAGCGCCGGGACCTGCGCGTAGGCGGAGGCCCACTGCGGCGCGATGGTGTCGTCGAGGTAGGCCGTGCCGGCCATCCGGTCCTGGGCGCCGATCGACAGCGCCGTCTCGGTGGCGCCCTGGTTGAGGGTGACGCCCCGCTCGGCGGGGCCGTCGAGGGTGACGGTCCGACCGCAGTTCTGCAGGGAGATCGCAGCGGTGTCGGCGTCGGAGTCCGACGATCCGCCGCACGCGGACAGCGTGAGTACGGCAGTGATCGACAGTGCCGCGGAGGAGATGACTCGGTGTGAAACAGGGGTACGCAAAGCGACCCGCCTTCCATGACTCGTGGAAAACGTGCTGGTGTGCGTCACGGCCGGTCTCCTGGCTCGGCAGGGATAGCCGCCGGCTACGCCTTCCCGGATGCGTGCGCATCCAGTGGCTGGGGTCGAACCCCTAGTAGTCGACGTACCTGCCCACAGTGGCGAGTACCGCGCCGGCTTCAACCGGACTTCCCGAACACCGTGACAACATCGTGAAGAATAGACGACGGGTCAGGCGGCGCTGTCCGCCTTGTCTGCTTCCTCGGCCTCCTCGGCCTCGTCGGCTTTCTCGGCCTTCGGCATCAGCGCCGACGACACGGTCAGCAGCACCGCGATCCCGAACAGGCCGAGGAACACCAGATGGATGGCTTCGGACAGGTCGCCCGGATCCGGTTCGGCCGTGTCGCCGACCCGCGAGTTCACCAGCGCTCCGAACACCGCGACGCCCACGGCGCTGCCGATCGAGCGAGCGAACATGTTGGTCGAGGTCACCACGCCGCGTTCGGTCCAGTCGACGCTGGACTGCGCCGCGATCAGCGTCGGGGTGGCGATCAGGCCCATCCCGGATCCGATGACGAAGCATGTCGCGCCCACCTGCCACACCGGTGAGCCGTCCGAGAGCAGCAGCAACAGCGCGGTGCCGACGAGTGCGAGGGCGCTGCCGATCAGCGCGGTGGTGCGGAACCCGACGCGCAGGTACAGCCGTCCGGCCTGGGATGCGGCGATGGGCCAGCCGATGGTGAGCACTGCGAGCGCGAAGCCCGCTACGAGCGCGCCGGTGCCAAGCACGCCCTGCACGAACGTCGGCACGTACGACGTGAGGCCCATCAGGATCGCGCCGACGGACAGCGACACCAGGCTGCTCGCGACCAGCACCCGGCGGGTCAGCATGTGCAGCGGCAGGATCGGTTCGGCGACGCGGCGCTCGACGAGGACGAACCCGACGAGCAGCAGCGCCCCGACGACGAAGATGCCGATACCCATCGGGGACAGCCACTCCCACGACTGGCCGCCCTCGAGCAGTCCGAGGATCATCAGCGCGGCGCCGCCGGTGAGCAGGATTGCGCCGGGGTAGTCGATGCGTCGCCGCGCGGCGGTGGTCTTCTCGGTGAACTTGCGATGCAGCATCCACGCCGCGATCGCGCACAGCGGAAGGTTGACGAGGAAGATCCAGCGCCACGACAGGTACTCGGAGAACACGCCGCCCAGCGTCGGGCCCAGGACGGCGGACATGCCCCACACGCTCGCGATGTAGCCCTGCACCTTCGCGCGTTCGGCCACGGTGTAGATGTCGCCGGCGATGGTGAGGCTCATCGGCTGCACCGCCCCGGCGCCCAGACCCTGGATCGCGCGGAAGACGATCAGCGCCGGCATGCTCCACGCGAGGCCGCACAGCAGAGAACCGATCGCGAACAGCGCGATGCCCAGCAGCATGATCGGTTTGCGGCCGAACACGTCGGACAGCTTGCCGTAGATCGGCACCGAGACCGCCTGCGCCAGCAGGTACACCGAGAACAGCCACGGGAACTGCGAGAACCCGCCGAGATCGCCGACGATGGTGAGCACCGCGGTCGCGATGATCGTGCTGTCGAGCGCGACGAGGGACGTGCTGAGCATCAGCGACAACAGGATCGGGCCGCGTTCCGAGCGCAGTCCCACCGATGCCCTGGCTGCGGCGGTCGTGTCGGTCGCCATCACTCTCCTGTAGATCGATGCCGAGGTGGATCAGCCGACCGTGTCCCGGCGCACACCAAGTCTGAAACAAGGCTAACGATCTTCGGTGCGGTCCTATTCCCGACGCCACCCACCCCGCGTTTCGCGCACTTATCGCGCAAATCCGGGCTCGGAAGGCCCGACAAGTGCGCAAAACGCGGGAGAACGGGGGACGGGGGAGTCGGGGTCGGTCGTCGTGTTCGGTGAAGTCGCGGTCGTGGTCGGCGGCCTTGCCGTACCCGGTCTCGCTGACACCGCGCTTCCAGTGGCCGATGACGAGCGTCGACTTGCGGTCGAGGCCGACGTTGTGGCGCAGGTCGAGCACGACGGCCGACTCGGCGGACACCCACGCGAACACCTTCTCGTCCGGGGCGTCGGGGAACGCGTGACGCCACCACCGGCCGCGGCGCCGATCGTGTCGCCCGGTCGCGCCCGCTCCGCCCAGGCGCTCGCTAGCCCTCGTCGCCGTCCCGGACCGAGGCGACGGTGATCTCGGCGGGCAGTCGGTGATAGGAGGACGGCATGTTCTGCAGACACTGACCAAGCGGTTGCGTGCTGTGGGGCGCGCCGATTCGCCGGACCGATAGGGTAGCCACGTGCGTCCTTCACTCGATTCCTACACCCACCTGGCCGGCGGCAAGGTCCGCGATCTGTACACGATCGACGACGAGCACCTGCTGCTGGTCGCGAGTGACCGGATCTCGGCCTACGACCACGTGCTGACCACCCCGATCCCGGACAAGGGGCGCGTGCTCACCGCGATGAGCGTCTTCTTCTTCGAGAAGTTGGGCGGCACCAACCACCTTGCCGGTGACCCGCTCGACGAGCGCATCCCCGAGGAGGTGCTCGGCCGCGCGCTGGTGGTGCGCAAGCTGAACATGGTCCCCGTCGAGTGCGTCGCCCGCGGCTACCTCACCGGTTCGGGGTTGCTGGACTACCAGAGCACCGGCGCCGTGTGCGGCGTCGAACTGCCGGAGGGCCTGGTCGAGGCGAGCAAGCTGCCGGATCCGATCTTCACGCCCGCCAGCAAGGCCGACCTGGGTGACCACGACGAGAACATCGACTTCCAGGCCGTCGTCGACAAGGTGGGTCGGGATCTCGCGGTCAAGCTGCGCGAGGACACCCTCGACATCTACTTCCGAGCGTCGTCGTTCGCGGCCGACCGCGGCATCATCCTCGCGGACACCAAGTTCGAGTTCGGTCTCGATTCCGACGGCAACCTGGTCCTGGCCGACGAGGTGCTGACGCCGGACTCGTCGCGCTACTGGCCGGCCGACGGCTACGAGCCGGGCAAGGTGCAGCCGAGCTTCGACAAGCAGTTCGTGCGCAACTGGCTCACCAGCCCCGCGTCGGGCTGGGACCGCGCCTCGGACACCCCGCCCCCGCCGTTGCCGCAGGAGATCGTGGACGCGACCCGCGCCCGCTACATCGAGGCCTACGAGCGCATCTCGGGTCTGTCCTTCGAGGATTGGGTGGGCTGAGATGAGCGCGCTGACTCCGCCGGTCGCCAAGCGGGTGCCGCTCGAGCGGACCCATCACGGGGACACGTTCGTGGACCACTACGAGTGGCTGCGGGCCAAGGAGGACCCGGAGGTCATCGAGTACCTCGAGGCGGAGAACGCGTACACCGCGCAGCAGCTCGAGCATCTGGAGCCGTTGCGGGAGAAGGTGTTCCAGGAGATCAAGTCGCGGACGCAGGAGACCGACATGTCGGTCCCGACGCGGCTGGGCAACTGGTGGTACTACGCGCGCACCGCCGAGGGCAAGCAGTACGGCGTCAACTGCCGGTGCCCCATCTCGGGACCGGACGACTGGACGCCGCCGGAGCTGTCGGCCGACACCGCGATGCCGGGCGAGCAGGTGCTGCTCGACGGCAACATCGAGGCGGAGGGCCACGAGTTCTTCTCCGTCGGCGCGTTCTCGGTCAGCCACGACGGCACGCTGCTGGCGTACTCGGTGGACGTCATCGGTGACGAGCGCTACACGCTGCGGTTCAAGAATCTCGAGACCGGTGAGCTGCTCGCCGACGAGATCCCGAACACCGCACCCGGTGCGACGTGGGCCATCGACCACCAGCACATCTTCTACCTGACGGTCGACGAGTCGTGGCGTCCCGACACCGTGTGGCGCCACAAGCTCGGCACCACACAGGACCAGGACGTCCAGGTCTTCCACGAACCGGACGAGCGGTACTGGGTGGCGGTCGGGTCCACGCGCAGCGAGAAGTACCTGATGATCTGGCTCGGGTCCAAGGTGACCACCGAGGGCTGGATCCTCGAGTCGGCGAACCCCGAGGGCGAGTTCCGGGTGATCCTGCCGCGCCGCGAGGGTGTCGAGTACTCGGCCGAGCACGCGGTGATCGCCGGCGAGGACCGCTTCCTGATCCTGCACAACGACGTGGTCGACGGCGAGAAGGCCGAGAACTTCGTGTTGGCGCAGGCCCCGGTGTCGGAGCCCGGTGCGATGGAGATCCTGATCCCGCACCGCCACGACGTCCGACTCGAGGACATCGACACGTTCGCCGACCACCTGGTGCTCAGCTACCGGCGGGACGTGCTGACGCGCCTGGCGATCTGGCCGCTCACCGCGGACGGCTACGGCGACCTGGTCGAGATGGAGTTCGACGAGGAACTGTTCTCGGTGGGGCTCGGCTCCAACCCGGAATGGGACCAGCCGATGCTGCGCCTGGGGTACACCTCGTTCATCACACCCTCCCGTGTGTACGACTACGAACTGGCGACCGGCGCGCTGCTGCTGCGCAAGTCGCAGCCCGTGCTCGGCGGGTTCGATCCCGCCGACTACGAGCAGCACCGCGAGTGGGCCATCGCCGAGGACGGCACCCGCATCCCGCTGTCGATCGTGCGGCGCAAGGGAATCGGTGGCGACCCCGCGCCGACACTGCTGTACGGGTACGGCTCGTACGAGGCCAGCATGGACCCGGCGTTCTCGGTGGCACGGCTGTCGCTGCTCGACCGCGGCATGGTGTTCGCGGTCGCGCACGTGCGCGGCGGCGGCGAGATGGGTCGGCACTGGTACGAGAACGGCAAGACGCTCACGAAGAAGAACACCTTCACCGACTTCGTCGCGTGCGCACGACATCTCGTCGACGAGGGGCGTACGACACCGGCGCAGTTGGTCGCCGACGGGGGCAGCGCGGGCGGCCTGCTGATGGGCGCGGTCGCGAATCTCGCGCCCGAGTTGTTCGCCGGCATCCTCGCCAACGTGCCGTTTGTCGATCCGCTCACCTCGATCCTGGACCCGGACCTGCCGCTGACGGTGATCGAGTGGGACGAGTGGGGCAACCCGCTCGAGGATCCGCAGGTGTACGAGTACATGCGGTCCTACAGCCCGTACGAGAATGTCGCCGCCAAGGACTACCCGGCGATCCTCGCGATCACGAGCATCAACGACACCCGTGTGCTGTACGTGGAGCCCGCGAAATGGGTTGCCGCGCTGCGTGCGACGAAGTCCGGTGAGGCGCCGTTGCTGCTCAAGACCGAGATGAGTGCCGGTCACGACGGTGCCCACGCCCCTCGTTCGTTCAGGCAGGGATGGGTCTGCTGTACGCAGCCCCTGCGGTGGGTGCGGTACGGGGCTCGCTCACCAGCGGCTGGACCGGCTCCGTCCGGTGGTCGGGCCGCGCTGCTCTTCACGGTGCTGCGGCAGCTGCGGCGCTTCGACGAGCACGCTCAGCCGGTGGTGGCGACCCAGGCGTAGCGCACCTGGGGTCGTCCAGCCTTGCCGTACTCGGTCTCCCGGCCCACCGCACCGTCGTCGGCGAGCCGTTCGAGGTAACGCCACGCGGTCACCCGGGACACCCCCACGGCCGCGGCGACCTCCGCCGCGGTCAACGGGCGGCCGGCGTCGCGGACGCACGCGCCGATGAGGTCCGCGGTCTGCGGTGCAACACCTTTCGGTGCAGTTGCGCGCTCGTCGGCGCTGCGCAGCACCGCCATCGCGCGGTCGATGTCGCGCTGGCTGGCGGCGGTACCGCCCCGCGACATCGTGGCCCGGAACTCGCGGTAGTGCTCGAGCTTGTCGCGCAGCGCGGCGAACGTGAACGGCTTGAGCAGGTACAGCAGCACGCCGCGGGTGACCGCCGTCCGGACCACCGCGAGGTCGCGGGCCGAGGTGACAGCGATGATGTCGGGGCGGGGCCGCAGCCCGCTCAGCGCGTCCGCCAGATCGAGTCCGTTGGCGTCGGGCAGTCCGATGTCGAGCAGGACGAGATCGATCGGGTCGTCGCCGGCCGCGGCACCCGCGACCGCCCGCATCGCCGCGTTCGCGGTATGGGCGACGGAGTGGACCGAGAAGCCTTCGACCCGTTCGACATACGAGCGGTGCGCCTCCGCGATCAACGGCTCGTCCTCCACGATCAGGACGCGGATCATCGGGTGCCGTCCCGTCGACCCGGCGTGTGCAGGGGAATCTCGACGACGAGCATTCCGGCCAGCGACGGCTCGGTGCGCAGACGGCCGCCGTGCCGGGCCACCACCTGCGCCACCAGCGCCAGGCCCAGTCCGCGTTGCATCGCCGGGCGGCCGTCGACCTGCTTGGTCGAGTATCCGCGGGTCATGGCTCGTGTCAGCGCGTCCGGATCCATCCCCGGCCCGCTGTCGGCGACGCGGATCACCAGGTTCGAATCCTCCTCCGCGACGGTCACTTCCACCCACGGGGCGGTCTCGTCGGTCTCGGTCGAGCGGGCCGCGTCGATCGCGTTGTCGATCAGGTTCCCCACCACGGTCACCATCTCCAGCGGCGTCAGCGTGGTCAGCGGACCCATGGCTGTGTCCTCGGTGACCGTCAGTTCCACACCCTGCTGCGCGGCCTCGGTGACTTTCCCCAGCAGCAGCGCCGCCAGCGCCGGTTCGTGCACCGCCGCGATGAGCCGGTCGATCAGCTGCTGCGACGTCGCCAACTCGGCCGTGGTGAACGCGACCGCCTCGTCGTGGTGGCCCAGCTCCACCATCGTCACGATCGTGTGCAGCCGGTTCGCGTACTCGTGGGCCTGGGCGCGAAGGGACTCGGCGACGCTGCGTGTCGAGTCCAGCTCACCCAGCGCGTTCTGCAGGTCGGTGTGGTCGCGCAGGGTCACGACCGTGCCGATGCGTCTGCCGTCCCACAGCACGGGTGCCCGTCCCACCACCAGGATGCGGTCGGCGGTCACGTGCACCTCGTCGTGTTCCTCGTCGGCGTCCGGTCCGATGCGGCGGAGGGTCTCGGGCAGTTGGTCGACGGTGATCGGACCGTCCGGCAGCCACAGGAGCCGGCGGGCCTCGTCGTTGACGACGTCCACGCGAACCCTCCCGTCGCGGTCCCGTCCGAACACGATCAGCCCCTCGCCGATCGAGCGGAGCACCGCGTCGTGATGCTCGTACATCCGGCGCAACTGGTCGGGGTCCAGGCCCAGGGTCTGTCGTCGGATCCGGTTGCTGACCAGGGTCGCGCCGATCGCGGCGATCCCGACGGCGATCGCGGAGATCCCCAGCAGCGACGGCAGGCTGTTCGCGAACTGCTGGCCGATCCGCTCGCGGGTGACACCCACGGAGACAAGACCGACGATCTCGTCGCCGTCGCGGACCGGGGTCACCGCGCGAATCGACGGGCCGAGCGACCCCGTATAAGTCTCGGTGAACGTCTCCCCGGCCAGTGCGCGATCGATGTGACCCCCGAAACGTTGCCCGATCAGTGTCGGATCGGGGTGGGTGTACCGGGTGCCGTCCGGTGCCATCACCACGATGAAGTCGGTGTCCGTCGCCGCCCGGATGCGTTCGGCCTCGGGCTGCAGCAGTGCGGTGGGATCCGGACTGCGCAGCGCCGCGATCGTCGACGCCGACAACGCGTAGGTCTCTGCGATACCGGTCACCTCCCGACGGCTGGCGTCGTCGGAATCACGTCGCTCGTCGAGTGCGATGAGCACCGAGAGCGCGGCAATGACCAGCGTCAACACGACGAGCTGCAAGATCAGCAGTCGCGTCGCGACGCTCATGGGCTTGCGGGTCACGCCCCGGCGCACCTCGGTCCTCTCGTGAAACTAATGAACACAACCTTCACCGGTGCTCGGATCGGTACCAACATTCTCTGACGAGTCGACGTGACCCTGATCACCTGTATCGACTCGTCGAGAATCCACCCGATCAAGAGGACACCCGATGAGCACGAGTGCAACAGGGAGACCCGGCGCAGCGCAACCCGCCCGGGACAAGAAGTCACGTGACCGCACCCACTGGTTGTACGCCGGTGTCGTCGTCGCGGTTATCGCCGGCATCCTCGTCGGCTGGCTGGCACCCGAGGCGGGCAAGTCTCTCGGCGTGCTCGGCACGATGTTCGTGAGCCTGATCAAGATGATGATCAGCCCCGTCATTTTCTGCACCATCGTCCTTGGCATCGGGTCGGTGCGTGCGGCCGCGAGTGTCGGCAAGGTCGGCGGTCTCGCGCTCGCGTACTTCATCGGTATGTCCACCGTCGCCCTCGGGATCGGCTTGGTGGTCGGCAACCTGCTCAGCCCCGGCAGCGGCCTCGACATCACCGCCACCGCGAACACCGGTGCCGCCCTCGCCGAGAAGGCTCATGCGTCCGGCGGCACGATGGACTTCGTCGCGTCGATCATCCCGACGTCGTTGCTGTCGTCGCTCACCGAGGGCAGCGTCCTGCAGACCCTGTTCGTCGCGCTGCTCGTCGGGTTCGGCGTGCAGGCGATGGGCAAGCAGGGCGCGCCGATCCTGCGCGGCGTCGGCCACGTGCAGAAGCTCGTGTTCAAGATCCTGTCCATGATCCTGTGGCTCGCGCCGATCGGTGYGTTCGGTGCGATCGCGAACGTCGTGGGGCAGACCGGACTCGGCGCCGTCGTCCAACTCGGCGCGCTCATGCTCGGCTTCTACCTGACGTGCCTGATCTTCGTCTTCGGCGTGCTCGGCAGCATCCTGCGCGCCGTCGCCGGGGTCTCGATCTTCAAGCTCGTGCGCTACCTGGCGCGGGAGTACCTGCTGATCTTCGCGACCTCGTCGTCGGAATCGGCCCTGCCGCGGCTCATCGCGAAGATGGAACACATCGGCGTCGAGCGCACCACCGTCGGTGTCGTCGTGCCCACCGGCTACTCGTTCAACCTCGACGGGACCGCGATCTATCTGACGATGGCGTCGATCTTCATCGCCGACGCGATGGGGAAGCCGCTGTCGCTGACCGAGCAGCTCTCGCTGCTGGTTTTCATGATCATCGCATCGAAGGGCGCCGCCGGAGTGAGCGGTGCGGGACTGGCGACCCTCGCCGGCGGCCTGCAGAGCCACCGCCCCGAACTGCTCGACGGCGTCGGCCTGATCGTCGGCATCGACCGGTTCATGTCCGAGGCCCGCGCGGTCACCAACTTCTCCGGCAACGCCGTCGCGACGCTGCTGGTCGGCACGTGGACCAAGTCCGTCGACACCGATCGGGTCCGGGCCGTCCTGGCGGGTGAGCTGCCGTTCGACGAGGACAGCATGGTCGACGACGATGGGCCCGACGAGCCGCAGTCGGCTCCGGTGGAGGGGCAGGTGCATTCCACGCCGATACCCGCTCCCGACAAGCGAGAGTTGGCGAGCGCCTGATGTTCGTGGGACGGATGGCATTTCCGACGCAGGGTGCCCGCGCGTGGCCGAAGCACGAGTCCGAGGCCTTCGCTAGGTTGGTGCACATGACGAGCCCCCTGCAGAACATCACGATCAACACCCTCGGTGGTGTGCCGACCAGCCTCGGTGAGTACGGCGGCCGCGCGGTCCTCCTGGTGAACGTGGCCTCCAAGTGCGGCCTGACCCCGCAGTACACGGCCCTCGAGAAGCTGGCCTCGGAGTACGCCGAGCGCGGCCTCACCGTGATCGGCGTGCCGTGCAACCAGTTCATGGGCCAGGAGCCGGGCACGCCGGAGGAGATCGCGAGCTTCTGCTCCACCACCTACGGCGTCACCTTCCCGCTGACGGAGAAGATCGAGGTCAACGGCGACAACCGGCACCCGCTGTACGCCGAGCTCACCCAGGCCGCGGACGCCGACGGCGAGGCCGGCGACATCCAGTGGAACTTCGAGAAGTTCCTGATCGCCCCCGACGGCACCGTCGCCAACCGGTTCCGTCCGCGCACCGAGCCCGACGCCCCCGAGGTGATCGCGGCGATCGAGGCCGTGCTGCCCCGCTAGGTCTGTCCCCCTCAGGACACCCGACGGCGCCCACACGCACATTCGACCACCGAATGTGTGCGTGGGCGCCGTCCGGCGTTCACCTGCAGCTGCCACCCTCGATGCATGACCGGACAGGTGATCGTGTCGGTGTCGGGGATCAGGGACGAGACGCTCGACGTCGTCGCCGAGTTCGCGGCGGAACTGGACCGCAGATCCGTGCCGCTGTCGCTGCTGGTCGCGCCGCGGCTCAAGGACAAGTACCGACTGGTCTCGGACTCGCTCACGCAGGAATGGCTTCGCGGCCGGCGCGACCGTGGTGACGCGATCGTCCTGCACGGCTACGACCAGGCCGCCACCAAACGCCGGCGGGCCGAATTCGCGCTGCTGCCCGAGCACGAGGCACGGCTGCGGTTGCTGGCCGCGGATCGGGTGCTCGAGGAGGTGGGGCTGCGGACGCGGTTGTTCGCGGCGCCGCGCTGGGTGGCCTCGCCCGGTGCCGTCGCGGTCCTGCCGACCAACGGTTTCCGGCTGCTCGCCGGGATGAGCGCGGTCCGAGACCTCGCGAACGGGACCAGCGTGCGCAGCCACGTGATCGGTCTCGGCGACGGCTTCCGCGCCGAGCCGTGGCGGTGCCGCGCCATGGTGCTCGGCGCGTCCCGCGGCGCCCGGCGGGGACGCCTCGTCCGGCTGGCGGTCTCCGCGAAGCAGTTGGGCAAGGTCGGGCCCCGGCAGGCCGTGCTGGACGCCGTCGACCTGTCGTTGCACCACGGCGCCCGGCCGGACGTGTACCGCTGGCCGCTGCGCGAGGGCGTGCGCGAGGTGGCGTGAGGCGTCAGATCCCCATCGACCGGGCGATCATCGGCCAGTTGTTGTGGAGGTCGTCCTGCCAGTAGCCCCACGAGTGGGTGCCGCCCGGCTTGAAATCGAACGTGGCCGGGATGTTCAACTGCGCGAGACGATTCGCGAGGTTGTGGGTGCAGTAGTTGGTGGCCGCCTCGATCACACCACCGACGATCATCTGGTTGGCCAGTGCGATCGGCCGGCCGTCGATGCCGGGCCCGTCCAACGTCTCGTGGTGGCCGGGCAGTCCGGAGCCGGTGGTGATGTAGAGCTCGGTTCCGCGCAGACCTTCGGCGTTGACGACGGGATCGTTGTCGATCCACCCCTGCCCGTCGAGAGGGCCCCACATGTTGGTGATGTCGACGCCGCCGCGCACGCCGGTGACCACCTTGATGGCGTTCTGGCCCGCCCAGGTGCTGGTCTCGGCGCAGCCGCTGTACGAGCCGACGCTCTTGTAGAAGCCGGGCTTGGCGATCGCGTAGTTGAGCACCGAGGTCGCGGTCATCGAGATCGCGGCGATCGACTGCACCCGGTTGGTGTCGAAGGCCTCGTCGATGACCGGCGGCAGTTCCTCGAGCATGAAGGTCTGCCACTTCTGGCGACCGAGTTTCGGATCGTCCTTCACCCAGTCGGTGTAGTAGCTGAACGCACCCTCGAGCGGGGTGACGACGTTGACGTTCTTGTCCTCGAAGAAGTTCATGACATCGGTCTGCCGCTGCCAGGTGGCCCGGTCCTCRCCGCCGCCGGTGCCGTTGACGAGGTAGAGCGTCGGGCGCGGCTGACTGGTGTCGGCGGGGAGGATGACCTCGAGTGGGATGTTGCGATCCATCGACGGTGAGTACACCGAGATGGTGACCTTGCGGTCGGAGTTCTTCGTGGTGCTCACCAGGTAGGGAGCCGAGACGTCCGATGCGGCTGCGGTCTTGACCGAGGTGTCGCCACCGGCGGACGCCGTCGCCGGTACCGCAAGCAGTGAAGCGGACACGACCGCCGCGGCGGCCAGGACGCGGGCGCATCCGAGCGTCGAAGTCCCCATGCGAATTTCCTCCCCTGAGAGCCGAATTCGCCGTGCATCACGAAAGTGCCCACGGCCGGTAGTCCACCGAGATGCCGAACGTCCCCCTGAGCGCGGCATTCGTGCAGCACAGTACCGACGGACAAGCCCCGGGTGTCCCGATCGGAGATACCGGTTCGAGATTCACCCGGGGCTTCACACCATGGCGACCGACGCCTCAGGACACCTCGACGCTCGACTCCTCGGGCAGGACGCGGAATTCGGTTCCGCCCGGGCCCATTTCGGTGAGCCGCCCGTAGTAGATGCCGCGGGCCTCCTTCGCGATCACACCCTGATGGATCGGGACCGCGACCCGCGGGTGCACCGCGCGCAGGTAGTCGACGGACTCGGAGATCTTGAGCCACGGCGCCGCCGCCGGCACCGCGAGAACGTCGACCTTCTGCTCGGGGACGAACAGCGAGTCGCCCGGGTGCATCAGCTTGGCCGGGTTCTCGGCGTCGCCGAGCAGGTACGCGGTGTTGTCGATCAACGGGATCTCCGGGTGGATCACCGCGTGGGTGCCACCGGTGCCGGTGACCTGCACCTCGCCGACGTTGAACACGTCGCCGGGATACACCGCGGTCCACGCCTCGCCCAGCAGCGCCGTCGTCTGCGGGTCGGCGTACAGCCCGGCGCCGGGATTCGCGTCGACCAGCGCGGGCAGCCGCGCCGGGTCGGCGTGATCGGGATGCTGATGGGTGATCAGGATGGCGTCGAGGCCCGTGATCCCTTCGAATCCATGCGAGAAGTTGCCCGGATCGAACAGGATCTTCGCGCCGTCGAGCTCCACCAGGACACAGGAATGGCCGAAGTGCGTCAGTCGCATGAGACGAGTATGCGGGATCACACCGGGCAGCGGGGTGGCGTCCGACGTTCACTCGATGCGGAGTCGCACGGGGCAGCCCGCTAAACTCCTGGATGCCCGGTGCGATCCCGGGCGCAAACCAGCCATAGCGAGGAGCAGCACGTGGCCCGTGTCGTTGTCGATGTCATGCCCAAGGCCGAAATTCTCGACCCGCAGGGGCAGGCCATTGTCGGGGCCCTGTCCCGACTCGGTCATGCCGGTGTGTCGGATGTTCGCCAGGGTAAGCGTTTCGAGCTCGAGGTCGACGACACCGTCAGCGACGACGAGCTCGCCAAGATCGCCGAGTCGCTGCTGGCGAACACGGTGATCGAGGACTGGAAGGTCACGCGAGTCCAGTGAGCGCGCGCATCGGAGTCATCACCTTCCCGGGCACGCTCGACGACGTCGACGCCGCCCGCGCAGTCCGCCTCGCCGGTGGCGAGGCCGTCAGCCTGTGGCACGGCGACGCCGACCTCAAGGGTGTCGACGCGGTCATCGTTCCCGGTGGCTTCTCCTACGGCGACTACCTGCGCTGCGGTGCCATCGCGCGCTTCGCGCCCGTCATGGGCGAGGTCGTCAAGGCTGCGGACGGCGGCATGCCGGTCCTCGGCATCTGCAACGGCTTCCAGGTGCTGTGCGAGGCGGGTCTCCTGCCGGGCGCACTGACCCGGAACGCGGGCCTGCACTTCATCTGCCGCGACCAGTGGCTCAAGGTCGAGTCCAACTCGACGGCGTGGTCGTCCCGCTACGAGGTCGGCGCCGAGATCCTCGTGCCGCTCAAGTCCGGTGAGGGCCGCTACCAGGCGTCCGAGCAGGTGCTCGACGAGCTCGAGGGCGAGGGCCGCGTCGTGTTCCGCTACGCCGGCGACAACCCGAACGGTTCGCAGCGCGGCATCGCCGGCATCGCATCGGCCAACGGTCGCGTCGTCGGCCTCATGCCGCACCCCGAGCACGCCACCGAGTCGCTGACCGGCCCGAGCGACGACGGCCTGGGCATGTTCTACTCCGCGCTCGAGAGCGTGCTGACGGCCTGAGCCGCCGACTTATCGAGACCTGAAGGGACCCTTCGGCCGCTGCGAGCGGACGAAGGGTCCCTTCGTCTGTGCGGAAGTGGGTACGCGAGTCGACCTGGTTCGCTAGCGTCCCGCGCATGATCACCACTGTCGTATGGGGCACCGGCAACGTCGGCCGCGCGGCGATCCGCGCGGTGCACGCCAACCCGCATCTGGAACTGTCCGCGGTCGTCGTGCACAACCCCGACAAGGTGGGACGCGACGCCGGCGAGTTGGGCGACGTCGGCGAGCAGCTCGGTGTCGCCGCGACCGCCGACATCGACGACGTGCTCGCGACTCGCCCCGGCGCGGTCGTCTACGCGGCATCCGGCGAGGTCCGGCCCGACGACGCACTCGCCGACATCGTCCGCGCGCTGCGCACCGGTGCGGTGGTGGTGACGCCGTCGCTGTACGCGCTCTACGACCACCGCAGCGCGCCGCCCGAGCTCCGTGACCCCGTGCTCGAGGCGATCCGGCTCGGCGGCGGGTCGCTGTTCGTCTCCGGGGTGGACCCGGGCTGGGGCAACGACGTGCTGCCGCTGCTGATCAGCGGGCTCGGTTCCACCGTGGATGTGATCCGTTGCCAGGAGATCTTCGACTACGCGGACTACGACCAGCCCGACTCGGTGCGCTACCTCGTCGGGATGGGCCAGCCGATGGACTACGAGCCGCCGATGATCGCGCCGACCGTCCCGACGATGGTGTGGGGCGGCCAGATCCGGCTGATGGCGCGGGCGCTCGGGCTCGAACTCGACAAGGTGGGCGAGACCGTCGAACGGCGCGCCCTCGAAACGGACGTCACGACCACGTCGATGGGGGACTTCTCCGCGGGCACCCAGGGCGCTCTGCGGTTCGAGGTGCAGGGCATCGTCGCCGGCATCCCGCGGATCATCGTCGAGCACGTCACCCGGATCCACCCGTCGTGCGCCCCGGACTGGCCGACGCCACCCGACGGCGGCGCCGGCGCGCACCGTGTGATCGTCGAGGGGCGGCCGCGGATCGAGGTCACCGTCGAGGCCACGGACGAGGGTGGCAGCCGCGCGGCCGGTGGCAACGCCACCGCCGTCGGGCGCCTGGTCAACGCGATCGACTGGCTCGTCGCGGCCGAGCCCGGCCTGTACGACGCCCTCGAGGTTCCGCTCCGTCCGTCTCCGTCGATGCTGCCGCGCCGCTGACCCGCCCCCCGAATTCCGACGCAGTCCGGACTCGATTGCCGAGTGGTGAGAATCTGCACCACACGACGGCTTCGGCGGAGCACACTGGGCGCCATGAACATCGACATTCCAGAGGGCAAGGACCCGGTCGGCTACGTGTGGGGCGAGATGGTCCCCGGAATCGGGATCCCGGCCTCGAAATTCTCGCTGTCCGTGTACGCGAACTCGACGCTCGACCTGCGGGAGTTCGAGGCTGCCCGGCTGCGGATCGCGCAGATCAACGGCTGCATCGTCTGCATGGACTGGCGCACCGAGCGCGACGGGCAGAAGGTGGAGGACGACTTCTTCGAGGCCGTCGAGAACTGGCGCACCACCGACGCCTTCGACGACCGTGTCCGGCTCGCCGCCGAGTACGCCGAGCGGTACGCGCTCGATCACCACAACCTCGACGACGAGTTCTGGGCGCGGATGAGTGCTCGGTACAGCCAGGCCGAGATCGTCGAGCTGTCGATGTGTCTGGGCTCCTGGATCGCGTTCGGCCGGCTCAACCACGTGCTGGGACTGGATACCGTCTGCGCGTTGCCGGGCAGCTGAGCCGGGTAAGACGGCCGGGTCAGACGGCCGGGTCAGAGGGCCGGGTCAGAGGGCCGGGTCAGAGGGCCGGGGTCGGCGGCAGCGCGTCGAGGAAGTCCTCGCTGGGTGCGAAGAACAGCGAACCGGTGACCGCCACCGAGAAGTCCAGCAGCCGATCGTAATTGCCGCGCGGGCTGCCGAGGAACATGTTCTCGAGCATCCGCTCGGTGATCGCGGGCGTTCGGCAGTAGCCGATGAAGAACGTGCCCATCTCGTCGCCGACCTGGCCGTACGGCATGTTGGCGCGCAGGATCTCGAGCGCGTTGCCGTCGTCGTCCTTGATCGCATTGAGGGCGACGTGCGAGTTGGCGGGCTTGACGTCGTCGGTCATCTCGACGTCGTCGGGCTTGCTGCGACCGATCACCCGCTCCTGCTCGTCGACCGGCAGCGCCTCCCAGTCGGCCATCGTGTGCACGTATCGCTGGATGTGCACGTACGAGCCGCCGGCGAACCCCGCGTCCTCCGCGCCGACGGTGACTGCCGCGACCGCCTGCTGTCCGCTGGGATTCTCGGTGCCGTCCACGAACCCGATGAGGTCGCGGTTCTCGAAGTACCGGAATCCGTGCACCTCGTCCACCACCGTGGCCGCGCCGTCGAGACGCTTGACGATCTGGTGGGCGAGCTCGAAACATGCGTCCGGCGTCTGGGCCCGGATGTGGAACAGCAGGTCGCCGGGGGTAGCGGGCGCGACGTGCTTGTCGCCGCGCAGTTCGACGAACTCGTGCAACTGCGCCGGCCGCGGCCCGGTGAACAGCCGGTTCCACGCAGCGGATCCGATCGCGACCACCAGTTCGAGGTTGGAGCCGGGAACCCGCAGGCCCACGGCACGACCCATCCCGGTGACATCGGTGAGTAGGTCCCGGACCGTTGCCTCCCCGCCGGGTGCCACGGTGGCGACGAGGAAGATCGCGGCAGGGGACAGCGGGGTGGCCACCGGCTGGGACTGGGGGAGGGACACGTCGTTCATCGGACTCCGGTTCGTGCGGCGCGGCCGCACGTGCGACTGCAGTCGATCTTGGGGGCGTGGCCAATCTAGCGTCTGCTTCCGACGGCCGAATGTCGGTCCCACGCGCTAACGTCCGGGCATGACGCTGACACTGGGCATGATCACGTTCGATTCGACGGATCCCGGGCCGCTCGCGCGCTGGTGGGCGGACCTGACGGGCGGCACGATCGAGGCGGAGAACGACGGCTGGTTCTACATGGTCGGGGTTCCCGGCTGGGGACAGAAGCTGGGATTCCAGAAGGTCGACGACCCGACCCCGGGCAAGAACCGGCTCCACATGGACATGACCTCTCCCGATCTGGACGCGGAGGTCGAGCGGGTAGTCGCGGCGGGCGCCACCGAGGTGCACCGGGAGAACATGGACGGCTTCCGGTGGGTGGTGTTCGCGGACCCGCAGGGCAACCAGTTCTGTGTCTCGGGAGCACACTGATCCGGGTACTGCATGATTGTCGGTATGCCATCGATTACGCAGGCTGACGCCCAGGGATTGTGTGCCTTCGTCGACGCGTCGCCGTCCCCGTTCCACGTGTGCGCGACGGTCGCGGCCGAGCTGACCGAGAACGGTTTCACCGAGCTGCGGGAAACCGAGGCGTGGCCGTCCGCGCCCGGGCGCTACTACCTGATCCGCGGCGGGTCGTTGATCGCATGGAGCACCGAGGACGGGACAGCCGGCGGCGCGTCAGTTCCCTCGTGGCCGTTCCGGATCGTCGGCGGGCACACCGACAGCCCGAACCTACGGGTGAAGCAGCACCCGGACCTGGTGTCGGCCGGCTGGCAGATGGTGGGCCTCGAGCCGTACGGCGGCGCGTGGCTCAACTCGTGGCTCGACCGCGATCTCGGCATCTCCGGCCGGCTCAGCGTCCGCTCCGGGGACGCGGTCGAGGAGGTGCTGGTCCGTGTCGATCGACCGATCCTTCGGGTGCCGCAGCTGGCGATCCACCTGTCCGAGGAGCGCAAGGGCGTGCAGCTGGACCCGCAGCGGCACGTCAACGCGGTGTGGGGGACCGGGACCGAACCACGATCGTTCGTCGGTTTCCTCGCCGGTGAGGCGGGAGTGGCGGCCGAGTCGGTGCTCGGTTGGGAGCTGATGACCCACGACCTGGCGCCCAGCACGGTGGTCGGCGAGGACGAGTCCCTGATCAGCGCGCCGCGCCTCGACAACCAGGGCACCTGCTACGCCGGAACGCAGGCGCTGCTCGCCGCGGTCGCCGAGCCGGGCGAGAGCACCCCGGTGCTCGCGCTGTTCGACCACGAGGAGGTCGGCAGCATGTCCGACCGCGGCGCCTTCTCCGATCTGCTCAACTCGGTCCTCGAGCGGATCGTCCTGCTCCGGGGTGGTGGTCGGGAGGACTTCCTGCGGGCGATGTCCGGCTCGGTGTGCGCGTCGGGCGACATGGCCCACGCGACGCACCCGAACTACCCGGACCGGCACGAGCCCGCGCACCGCATCGAGATCAACGGCGGCCCGGTCCTCAAGGTCAACCAGAATCTGCGCTACGCCACCGACGCGAGCGGGTCCGCGGAGTTCGCGCTCGCGTGCGACCGCGCGGGAGTCCCGTTGCAGCGGTACGTGCATCGCGCCGACCTGCCCTGCGRCTCGACGATCGGACCGATCACCGCGTCCCGGACCGGGCTGTCCACGGTCGACGTCGGCGCCCCGCAGTTGGCGATGCACTCGGCGCGAGAACTGATGGGTGCCCGCGACGTCGGCATGTACGCGGACGCACTCGCGGCGTTCCTCACGCCGGTGCGATAAGGGGAGAGTTTCCCGTTCTCCTGCGGTACTGGACGGTGGTCCAGTAGAAAGAGGCACGTCTGTAATCGAGTCGGCCCGAAGCGGGTCGACCAGGGTTGCTCCTGCGCTGACTGCGGGGATGTTCGGCGAACGGCAGCGGCCCATCAGGACTGAATGGAGAACTGCATGTCCCGTAGCTCGATGCGCCGCCTCGCGGCCGCAACCGCTTCCGTCGCGCTGGTCGCCGCCGGTGTCACCCTCGGCCTCGGCGCCTCGGTGGCACAGGCCGCGCCCGCATGCCAGCAGACGTCGACCACCACGAAGCAGGACTTCTGGACCGTCGGTGTCACGCATACCTACAGCAAGACCGTCAACGTTACGGAGGCGGCGGCGGGGAACGAAGTGACGTACAAGACGGTGGTCGGAACCACCGGTATCGGCAACCCGTACGTCAATCGGATCACCGACTACCCGCCGGCCGGATTCGGTGCTCCGGTCCGCGCCAGCGTGACGTCGTACCACCTGCCGTTAGGGCAGGTGTCCGAAGGTGTAACACCTGTCAAGAGTGGAAACGGCTACGACGTCACCAGCACCGGGTGGTTCGTCAACTCCGGAAACCCGGTGACGCTCGAGGTCACCTACAACGTCCCGGACAACGTTTCTGTCGGAAACCCGATCACGAGCGGTGGCATCTCCACCGGCGGAACCGTCGGTGTCGGGGCGGACTTCCCGAACCTGACCTCTTGCTTCACCGTCCGCGCGAAGAACGCCGGCGAGTCCGTCTCCGGCAGCCTCGACGGGGCCGGCCTCGGCTCCTCGGGCGGTCAGATGTCATCCACCGGTTCGATCAGCGACATCCTCGGTGACACGATCACCAGGATTCTGCAGAACGGCAGCTAGTCAGGATGCCGAGCGCGCCTGTGACGGGCGCGCTCGGCGCGTGACGACGAGGACCTCCGGTTCGAGCGTGTCGTGTCCCGGACACGACGGTCGGCCGGAGGTCCTCGCGTTCGTGTGCGCTGCCTCGGACGCGCCTCGACGGCTCACAGTCGACTGCGAATCAGCTTTCCTGTGACGGTTCTCGGCAGAGCGGCCACGAACTGGACTTCACGCGGATACTTGAATGCGGCCATCGAACGACGACCGTACTCGATGAGATCCAGCTCGCGGAGTTCCGAGCCGTCGCGGACGACGACGAAAGCCTTCACCGACTCGCCTCGGTAGTCGTCCGGAATGCCAACCACCGCAGCTTCTTTCACGTCGGGATGGTTCAGCAGAACCTCTTCGACCTCGCGCGGCCAGATCTTGTAGCCCGATGCGTTGATGACGTCGTTCTTGCGGTCCAGGACGTAGAACCATCCGTCCCGGTCCATGAACCCGACATCGCCGGTCGGAAACGTGGTTGTGCCGGCGACGGTTTCGCCGTCGTCGGGGTTCGGCCAGTATCCGTGGGCCACCTGTGGCCCCGTGGTCACCAGTTCACCCACGTCGCCTACCGGAACGTCCTGGCCGGAGTCGTCGACCACGCGTACATCCGTGTTGTACACCGGAATTCCGACCGATAGCACCCCGGTCTCGGCGTCCACCGGTGCTCGCCGGCCGAACGGTACGGCGTGCGATGGGGAACTCGTCTCGGTCTGGCCGTACATGTTGTGGATGTACTTGCCGAATACGGTTTCGAGTCGGCTCAGAACGGTGGGGGAGACCGGTGCACCGCCCGAATAGAGCGCGGACAACGAGTCGAGGTCGGTGGCGTCCGCCCCGGCGTCGGCCAGCGCGATGTAGGCGGTGATCGCCGCCATCGCGAACGTCGGTCGATGCTCTCGAACGGAGTCGAGCATCACCTCCGGGTGGAAGCGGTGAGTCAGCACGAGCGGTGATCCCAGGAGGAATCCCACCATCACGTGTCCGACCAAGCCCGAGACGTGGAACAGCGGCGAGAGCCCGAGCACACGGTCGCCCGGACCCAGTTGCGCCCAGTCCCGGTACACCTGCGCGCTGAAGACGAGGTTGCGATGCGACAGCATGGCCCCCTTCGGAAAACCGGTGGTTCCGGAGGTGTACATGATCATCGCCAACTCTCCCGGCCCCGGGCTGTCGGTGATCGTCGGACGGTGCGCGCGGTCGTGGGCGGCAACGAGTTCGTACAGGTCCGTGGCGCCCGTCGCGATCCGGCGGCTCGCGGCGAACAGGCGGGCGTCGTTGCGACTCTGGCCGTCGAGTGCCGACACGGTGACGATGTTGCCGATGGGGCATTCACGAAGCGCTGCCTGAGCAACGGTCTCGAACACGTCCTCGAGGATCAGAATTGCCTTGGGACGGCAGTCGTTCACGAAATGGGCGAACTCCCGTTCCTTGCACATCGGGCTGAGCGACACGGATGTGCCGCCCGCTCGCCACGCCGCGACGACACCGATCAGGAACGCCGGGTTGTTCTGCGTGCACACCGCCAGGCGGTCTCCGCGGCCGAATCCCCGTTCTTGGAGGTGACAGGCCAGAGCATCCGCCGCCGCGGACAGTTCACTGTAGGTGAGCGTGCCGTCGAAGTAGTGGATGGCGACGTCCGCCGGCGCCCGTTGCACCGCGGCGTCGAACATCGCCAACGCGTTGTCGAAGTCGGGAGTGATCGAATCGGGATGCTCGGCGGGGAAACTGGCGAGCCACGGCCTGTTCGGGGATGTCACCTTCTCACCTCTCTCGATCCCGCACTGCTTGCCGCCCCGGAGGACGCTCGGCGAGACGCACTAAACCCTACGACACGGAGACATCATCGGACGCGGTGATCCGATCGCTACGATGTTCAGCATGGCTGAACGAGCTGCTGTCGCTGTGGGCCCGAATGTGCGCCGCGAGCGAAACCTCGTGGGCGTGACCCTTCGCGAGTTGGCGGCACGGATCGGCGTCAGCGTCGGAACGATGAGCGCGATCGAGAACGACAAGGTCTCGCCCACGCTGATGCGCCTTCAGGAGATCGCCGACGAACTCCAGATTCCGATCAAACGGTTGCTCAGCGGGCCGGTCGCTGATCCGTCGCCGTCGGTCCCGGATCCGGCCGCAACCGACGCGAGCGCGTGGCGTGAGTTCGCGCCGTTGTCGGTTGATCCGGTGTTGCGTTCGGCAATAGATGTCTTCACGGAGACCGGCTACCACGCCGCGACCATGCGGATAATCGCCGACGGCGCCGGCATCAGTGTGGCCGGCGTCTATCACCACTACCGCAGTAAGCAGAGCCTGTTGGTCGCCATCTTCGAGCTGATCATCGAGGAGGTGCGGGTCCGCTTGATCCGAGCCAGGGACGAGGGCGGAGCGGATCCGGTCGAGCGCTACTCGAACATGGTGGAGGCACTCGCGCTCTATTACGTGGTGCGTAGCGACATTGCGGTGGTGGGCACCAACGAGACACGAAGCTTGGAAGAACCGGCAGCTGGCCGCATCGCTGCGGAGCGCCGCGGGATGCAGGACCTGATGGACGCCGAACTCGATCGGGCGGCCGCAGCGGGTGCGGTCATACGTCCCCGGCCGCACACGACCGCGCGGGCCGTCACGACGATGTGTGCTGCGCTGCCCCAGTGGTTCGACCCGACCGGGCCACTCTCCCCGGAGCAGATCGCGCAGGAGTACGCCGGTCATGCCCGCGCGATGCTCGGCATGCGACCGGCGTACTCCTAGCGTCGATCAGTCGACTTCGGAGTCGGTGACGCGCCGATGTCGCTGCATGCCGGAGATCCAGCGCTCGATGTCGGCGGCTTTCCGTGCTCGGAAGTCGGCCACCTCGGCGTGGGGAAGAACGAGGAACTGGTTGTGAGCGACACCGTCGACCGCTTGGCGGGCAACCTCTTCCGGTGTCATCACTTCCCCCGCACGGGTGATCGTGGCGGCGGCCGATCGCATCTGCCGGTCCGATGATTCGGAGGCGTCACCGATCATCGCGGTCGCGATGCCCATCGGGCACACGCAGGTCACCGATACGCCCAGGTCGCCGTACGTCACGGCGAGCCACTCGGCGAAACCCACGACGGCGTGCTTGGTCACCGAGTACGTCGGCGAACCCAACTGCGTCAGCAGGCCCGCCGCCGAGGCGATGGACACGAACCGACCGCCGCCTCGCTGCAGCCACGACGGGACGAGAAGGCGGGCGGCACGTACGTGTGCCTGTACGTTGACCTCCCACGAGGTACTCCACTCCTGCTCCGTGGCATCCAGGCCGAAGCCTTGGAAGACACCGGCATTCGCGACGTACAGGTCCACCGGGCCGAATGTCGAGTCCGCGAGCGCCAGGGTTCGTTCGATGTCGTGCGAGTCGGCGGCGTCGCCGGCGATCCACTCGACCCGATCGCCGTGTACCCGACGCAGCGTTTCGCCCGCCACCTGCAGGCCGTCTTCGTCCCTGTCGGCCAGGACCACGCGACATCCGCGACCCAGCAACTCGCGCCCCAGTGCGAACCCGAGGCCGTGGGCAGCGCCGGTGACAACGGCGACCGACCCATTCAGTTCGGGCCCCATCACAGCGCTCCCGCCGCGGGAATTCCGTTGTCGCGGAAAGCTCGCCGCAGGATCTTCCCGGTAGCGGTCTTCGGTAGCTCGGAGACCACCACGATCGAGCGCGGATACTTGTATGCGGCCATGCGCTCGCGACAGAACTGGATCAACTCCTCCTCGGTCGCCGACGCGCCCGAGGCCAACGACACGAATGCCTTGACGGTCTCGCCGCGGTACTCGTCGGGAACGCCCACGACCGCTGCCTCCCGCACGGCGGGGTGCCCGTACAGCACGTCCTCGACCTCGCGCGGCCACACCTTGTAGCCGGAGGCGTTGATCATGTCCTTCTTGCGGTCGACCAGATAGAACCATCCGTCCGCGTCCATGAATCCGACATCCCCGGTACGCAACTCACCGCCCGGCATCGACGCGGCGGTCGCCTCCGGATTGTTCCAGTAACCGGGGGCCACCTGGGGGCCGCTCGCGGCGAACTCCCCGATCTGTCCGGCGGGAACCTCGTTGCCGTTCTCGTCGAGAACCCGTACGACGGTGTTGAACACGGGCACGCCGACCGAGAGGGCGCCGGATTCGTGATCGACGGGTGCACGCATCCCCGCGGGCACCGCGTGCGTGGGCGAACTGGTCTCGGTCAGCCCGTAGATGTTGTGGATGTAGGTCCCGTACATCGATTCCAGGCGGTCTGCGACCGCCGGTGCCACAGGTGCACCGCCCGAGTAGATCGCCCGCAGCGACGAGAAGTCGTCGGGACACGCGCCGTCCGCGCCGGCGAGTGCGATCAGGGCGGTGATCGCTCCGATGGTGAACGCCGGACGGTGCTCTCGGATCGAATCGAGCATGACCTCCGGCTGGAAGCGGTGCGAGAGGACGAGCGGTGACGCGGTCAGGAACGCCACCATGATGTGCCCGACGAGTCCGGAGATGTGGAAGAGCGGGGCGATCCCGAGCACGGGATCGCCGTCACGCAGATGGGCCCAGTCGCGGTATGTCTGGGCGTTGAACGCAAAGTTCGCGTGAGTGTTGACGGCGCCCTTCGGCTTGCCGGTCGTACCCGAGGTGTAGGTGAGGATCGCGAGTTCGTCGCCCTCGATGCTCACCGGGTCGGGCTTCCGTCCGTCGTGGTTGCCGATGATGGCGTACAGGTCATCGGTGGCGAGGCTTCTCCGGGTCGCTCCACCGAACAGGCGACCGTCGTTGCGGCGCTGTCCGTCGAGCGCCGACGTCGTCACGACCAGTTCTACCGCCTTTTCCTCCTGCGCGAGTACGGGTTCCGCCACCGACTCGTACAGGTCGTCGAGGACGAGCAATGCGCGCGCGCCCGAATCCTGCAACAGGTACGTGACCTCGCGCTGCTTGTTCATCGGATTGACGGCGACGGCGGCACCGCCGCACTTCCACGCCGCCAGCAGTCCGATGACGAACGCCGGGTTGTTCTGAACGAAGAGCGCCAGGCGATCGCCACGGCCGAAGCCCCCGCGCTGCAGGTGGTTCGCGAGTGCATCGGAGGCGGCATCGAGTTCGCCGAACGTCGCCGATCCGTCGAAGTACCTGACGGCGGGCATGGCCGAGGCGCGCCGCACCGCCGATCCGAACATCTCGAGACCGTTGTGGAACTCGGGGGTGATCTCGGGGCCGAGTCCCTCCGGGTAGAGGCGCAGCCAGGGGCGGTCCCGGTAGGTCACTTGATCACCACCGGGTTGACCGGGGCGCCGGTGGCCTGATGAATCTTGAGCGGGGCCGCGACATAGAAGAACTCGTAGGTTCCGTCCGCGGCGCAGTCGGCGGCGAGACTCTCGAGATCGCAGATCTCGGTGAAGGCCACGCCGAGGTTGCGCATCAGGGCGTTGTGCAGGACCAGCGCCATCCCGTTGTGGGGATCGGTGGTCACCTCGTTCGCGATGGTGTCGGTGACCAGGTTGGGAATCTCCTTGTCCCGGAACCATTCGACGAGTTCGGGGGAGTAGACCAGGCCCGGCTCGCAGAAGTCCGCGTAGAACGCCTCCCGGTCGCGGAAGAACATCTCGAGATGGTTGGTGCGGATGATGATGATGTCGCGGTTGCGGATCTCGATGCCCTGTCGTTCCGCGCAGGCCTCGAGGTCCTTGTGGTCGAACGTCTCGCGTTGCCCGAGGTACTCCTTGTCGAAGTGTCGCGCCATGTCGAGCAGGATCGCTCGGCCGACGATTCCGCGCTGGGCGATCGGTTCCACGCTGGCCTTGGACATGCCGCCGACCGTGCTGCGGGCGTCGTAGCCGTTCCAGATCTTGCCGTCGTACCAGACGTGGCCGAGGGCGTCGTACTGCGTCGAGCCCTGCAGGAAGGCCTCGATCTTGTCGTCGGCGTAGTGGAGTCCGCCCGGGAAGCATGGGCCCGAACCGCCTTCGTCCCAATCCGATTCGTCGTAGATCATCTCGCGCTCGGCCGGCTCGCGGCCGGGCCACACCGGATCGCCCTTCGGGTCGCCGATCAGCCGCTGGAGGGTGAAGACCGACCCCCGTCGGATCAACGCCGCACCGGCGAGGACCTGCTGCGCGGTCAGGTAGTTGAGGCTTCCGACTTCGTCGTCGGCCCCCCACTTGCCCCAGTTGCTGGGCGATGCTGCCAGCAGATCCGTGAGATCTGACAGTTCGATGTCGGTCGACATGCGCTTCCCTTCCTCCCAATGAACTGAACCGAGCGAGCGTTCAGGCGGTTCAGTCAGAGGGTGGCAGGCATGAGGCGGCGTAGTCAACCCCCAAAATTCGTGTCGGGGCCGATGGGCTCCGGCGCGGTGTTCAGGCAGGGTGAACACGTCGCGCCGCACTTGCCGCATGGGCGGTACGGCGTCCCGGGGCGTCCGCGTGCTCGGCAGGGTTCACTGGTGACGCGGGCGTGGGCGGTGTCGGACCGGTCGTGCGCAGCGCGTCGGTGCGCCCGGCTAGACTTTGCCCTGGCAGCGCGCCGCCCGGCCTGCCGATTCGATCCCAGAGGGAAGGGACCATAAGCCCCGTGTCTCCGCAGGTAGATACCGTCACGCACGCTTCCGCGACTCCCGACGTCGCCCAGCCGTTCAAGGAGCTGGGCCTCAAGGACGACGAGTACGCCCGCATCAAGGAGATTCTCGGCCGCCGTCCCACCGACGCCGAGCTCGCGATGTACTCGGTGATGTGGAGCGAGCACTGCTCCTACAAGTCCTCCAAGGTGCACCTCAAGTACTTCGGTGAGACCACCACCGACGAGATGCGCTCGTCCATGCTCGCCGGCATCGGCGAGAACGCCGGTGTCGTCGACATCGGTGACGGCTGGGCGGTCACCTTCAAGGTCGAGTCGCACAACCACCCGTCGTACATCGAGCCCTACCAGGGCGCGGCCACCGGCGTCGGCGGCATCGTCCGCGACATCATGGCGATGGGCGCGCGTCCGATCGCGGTCATGGACCAGCTGCGTTTCGGTGCGGCTGATGCCCCCGACACCCGTCGCGTCGTCGACGGTGTCGTGCGCGGCGTCGGCGGCTACGGCAACTCCCTCGGCCTGCCCAACGTCGGCGGCGAGACCGTCTTCGACGCCTCCTACCAGGGCAACCCGCTCGTCAACGCGCTGTGTGCCGGCGCGATGCGCGTCGAGGACCTGCACCTGGCGTTCGCGTCCGGCGCCGGAAACAAGATCATCCTGTTCGGTGCGCGCACCGGCCTCGACGGCATCGGCGGCGTGTCCGTCCTCGCCTCGGAGACCTTCGACGAGAGCTCGGGCGGACGCCCGAAGAAGCTCCCCGCTGTGCAGGTCGGCGACCCGTTCACCGAGAAGGTACTCATCGAGTGCTGCCTCGACCTGTACAAGGCCAAGCTGGTCGTCGGCATCCAGGACCTCGGCGGCGCCGGGCTGTCCTGCGCCACATCGGAGCTGGCCGCGGCCGGTGACGGCGGCATGCACATCGACCTCGACCTGGTCCCGATGCGTGCCACCGGCATGACCGCCGCCGAGGTGCTCTCCAGCGAGTCGCAGGAGCGCATGTGTGCGGTCGTCACCCCCGAGAACGTCGACGCGTTCATGGAGGTCTGTAAGAAGTGGGACGTCCTGGCCACCGTCATCGGCGAGGTCACCGACGGTGAGCACCTCGTCATCGACTGGCACGGCGAGACCGTCGTCGACGCGCCGGCGCGCACCATCGCCCACGAGGGCCCGGTCTACGAGCGCCCCGTTGCCCGTCCCGACACACAGGACGCGCTGATCGCGAACACCACCGCGGGTCTGAAGCGTCCCGAGACGGCGGACGAGCTCAAGGCCACGCTGCTGAAGATGATCGCCTCGCCTGCGCTGTGCAGCCGCAAGTGGATCACCGAGCAGTACGACCGCTACGTGCGCGGCAACACCGTGCTCGCCGAGAACGCCGACGGCGGCGTGGTCCGTATCGACGAGGAGACCGGACGCGGCATCGCGCTGGCCACCGACGCGTCGGGCCGCTACACCATGCTCGACCCGTACGCCGGTGCTCAGCTGGCGCTGGCCGAGGCGTTCCGCAACGTCGCCGTCACCGGTGCCACCCCGAAGGCCGTCTCCAACTGCCTCAACTTCGGTTCCCCCGAGGATCCGGGCGTCATGTGGCAGTTCCAGCAGGCCGTGCGTGGCCTCGCGGACGGCTGCGCCAAGCTCGGCATCCCGGTCACCGGCGGCAACGTCAGCTTCTACAACCAGACCGGATCCACTGCGATCCTGCCGACCCCGGTCGTCGCGGTCCTCGGTGTGATCGACGACGTGCACCGTCGCATCCCCACCGGCCTGGGCCTCGAGCCGGGCGAGACGCTGATCCTGCTGGGCGAGACCCGGGACGAGTTCGACGGGTCCATCTGGGCCCAGGTCGAGCACGATCACCTCGGTGGCGTGCCGCCGAAGGTCGACCTCGAGCGTGAGCAGCTGCTGGCCGACATCCTGCTGGCCGGCTCGCGTGACGGCCTCATCTCCGCCGCCCACGACCTGTCCGAGGGTGGCCTTGCGCAGGCCGTCGTCGAGGCAGCGCTGGCCGGCGAGACCGGCTGCCGGATCCTGCTCCCGGAGGACGCGGATCCGTTCGTGACGCTGTTCTCGGAGTCGGCCGGCCGCGTGCTGGTCGCAGTACCCCGCACCGAGGAGACCCGCTTCACCGGAATGTGCTCCGCACGGGGTCTACCGTGGGTCCGTATCGGCGTCGTCGACGAGGGTTCCGACTCCGTCGAGGTCCAGGGTCAGTTCTCGGTCTCCATGGCCGAGCTGCGTGAGACGTCCGAATCGACCCTCCCGGCACTGTTTGGGTGATGTGTGACGGACTCGGGGGTCGAGCGGGAGGCGGTCGCTGAGCTGCGGGAGGATCCGCGGCCGGTGACACCTGTCCTCACCCCCGGGTTCGATCAGCGTCACCCGTTCGTCCTGTGGGCGTGGGGCCTGCTCAAGCTCGACTTCACGGGCATCGCGTTCGCTTCACTGTTCTTCTGCTGGTCCCTGACGCCGTCGCTGCTTCCGCGCGACTGGCTGTTCCAGGGACTCATCGGCGGTATCAGCGCTGCAATCGGCTACGCGGTCGGCGCCGCCGTCGGGTGGGTGGTCTACGAGTTCGGCCTCGCACGCCGCCCCTGGTGGCCGCTGCCGGACCGGATCATGCTCGCCGTGAAGGTGTTCGTGCCGGTCGCGTCCGCGCTGGCCGCGGTGATCATGCTCATCTACGCGGCCGGATGGCAGCGTGAGCTGTCGGCGCTGATGAACGCCGAGGGCACCACCACCACGGGATACATCCGCACCGGCGGGCTCAGCCTGCTCGTGGCGGCCGCGCTCATCTCGCTGTGGCGGGTGCTGCGCGACCTGGTCCGCTGGGTCGCGCGCCAACTGAACAAGCGGCTCAAGATCCCGCCACCCGCCGCGTCTGCGGGCGGACTGGCCGTGGTGCTCGTGCTCGTCTTCATGCTTGTGGACGGAATCCTGCTCCGCGCCGGGTACGCCGCCGTGAACTCGATATTCAGTCTGCAGAACAACGAGACCCGGCCCGGTGCCGTGCAACCCCTGCTGCCCGAACGGTCCGGAAGCCCGGCATCGCTGGCATCGTGGGACACCCTCGGGTTCGAGGGCCGCAACTTCGTCTCCGGCGGCATCCACGCCGGCGAACTGACCGCCGCGAACGGCAAGCCCGCCAAGGAACCCATCCGGGTGTATGCGGGTCTCGAGACCGCCGACGACACGGCCGCGCGGATGAACGTCGTGCTCGACGAACTGGAGCGGACCGGCGCGTTCGAACGCAAGGCCCTCGTCATCATTCCCACCACGGGGACAGGATGGGTCAATCCCACCGCGGCGCAGGCCATCGAACTCGTCGAGAACGGCGACAGCGCACTGGTGGCGGCGCAGTACTCGTACCTGCCGAGTTGGATCTCGTTCATCGCCGACCGCGGGAAGGCGGCGGTGGCCGGGAACGCGTTGATCCACGCGGTGCACGACCGTTGGCTCACGAAACCGGAGGCCACCCGCCCCAAGCTGTACGTGTACGGCGAGAGCCTCGGCACCCAGGCCGGCGAGGGCGCCTTCGACGGTCTCGCCGACATCCGCGAGACCGTGGACGGTGTGCTGTGGGTGGGTCCGCCCAACGCCAATCCGCTGTGGAGTGCGCTCACCGACCGGCGTGACCCGGGCACCCCGGAAGTGCAACCGGTGTACGCGGACGGTCTGGTGGTCCGGTTCGCGGACGACGCGTCGGCGATCCCCGGCGATCAGGGGCCGTGGCTCGAGCCGCGGGTGCTCTACATCCAGCACCCGTCGGATCCCGTGGTGTGGTGGTCCACCGATCTCGCGTTCACCCGCCCGGACTGGCTGTCCGAGCCGCCGGGATTCGACCGGTTGCCGTCGATGAAATGGTTCCCGTTCGTGACGTTCTGGCAGGTGAGCGCCGATCTCGCGAATGCCGCGGGCGTCCCGGACGGGCACGGCCACAACTACGGCACCGTGATCCTCGACGGCTGGGTCGCCGTCACTGCGCCCGAGGGCTGGACGCCTGCCGACACCGAACGGGTGCGCGCCACCCTCGAGAACCTGCGCGGGCACGACGGGCCCGAGAAGTGAGCCGGGCGGCCGGGCCGGCCACCGCGGCCGCGCTCGTCGCCTGGAACAACGCGGTGCTGCCCGCGCTGCGGCTGTCGTCGCGGGGCCGGGCGACGGCCGGAACCCTGGTGGCGCTCGGCGCCACGGCGGCCGGGCTGGCGCGCGGGCTGCACCGCGACGAACTGGGGCTCGGCAACGTCCGCTCGGGGCTGGCGTGGGGGAGTGCCGCCGCCGCGGTCCCCGTCGTCGGTTATGTGGGCGCGCTCGCGATGCCGTCGCTGCACAGCCGTTTCACGGTGCCCGACGAGGTGCGGCACGACTTCGCCGAGTGGGTGTCGGCGCACATTCCGTTCGGCACCGTCGTCACGGAGGAGTTGCTGTTCCGGGGCGTGCTGACCGCGTTGACCGACCGCGCGTTCCCGCCGGCCGCCGCGACGGCGGTCCGGGCGACGGCCTTCGGGCTGTGGCACGTGCACCCGGCACACGTGGCGGGCGACTCGGTGGTCGGCACCGTCGCTTTCACGGCCGCCGCATCGATCCTCTTCGACCGGCTGCGCGCGGTCAGCGGCAGCGTCCTCGCGCCGGCACTGCTGCACCTGGCGGTCAACGTCGGTGGCGCGCTGCTGCTGCGGCGCATCCGGGTCGTCACCGGCCCGGTCGAGGTGCCGCTGCCGCCGGTGTGACCGGCGGTCAGGGCAGCTGCGCCATGCCGTAGACGTGGTCGGCGCGGACCCGCAGGACCAGACGCCGCTCGGCGACCATCGCCCGACGGAACTCGTCCCAGTCGTCGTGCTCGCCTCCGGTGGCGGCGCGGTAGACCGCGATGAGTTCGTCGACGGTCGCGTCGCCCGGATCGGCGGCGACGGGCGTCAGCTCCGCGTCGCCCTCGATCACCGCGTAGCTCCAGAAGTCGGCGGCGCTCACGTGAAGCGACACCCGCGGATCGCGGGACGCATTACGGGTCTTCGCGCGATCCGCGGTGACCGAGATCCGCGCGGTGCGCGACTCGGGGTCCCACGCGTAGATGATGTTGGACAGTTGTGGCCTGCCGTCGTGCTTGAGGGTCGCGAGGATCGCCCGGTTCTGGGACGCGACGAGATCGAGCAGCGGTCTCTGGGTGTCGGCTTCGATGCTCATGGACTGTGCAACTGCGCTGCCCGGAGGCTTGTTCCGCCGCCGCGGACGGGCTCAGTAGATTTGATGCTCATGCCAGCCCGCCGTGCCGTCGACCCCGCCGAACTCCGCAGTGCGCTGCTCGCCGTCGGGCCGTGGCTGCGCGGCGAGGACGAGACGAAGCCGGCCCGCGCGGACCTGGCCGCCGCGGTGCGGCTGAGTGCCCGCACCCTCGAACAGATCGCGCCCGGGTCGAGTGTCGAGGTCCGGGTGCCGCCGTTCGTCGCGGTGCAATGCATCGAGGGCCCGCGACACACCCGGGGGACCCCGCCCAACGTCGTCGAGACCGACCCGCGGACGTGGCTGTTGTTGGCGACCGGACGACTCGGATTCGACGACGCGGCGGCCGGCGGGTCGCTGAGCGCGTCGGGCAGTCGGGCCGGCGAGATCGCCCACTGGCTCCCGCTGATCCGCTTGTGAGTTCATGTGACGTGGGTCGCATCGACGTGATCCGACGCACCGACCGTCGAGTGTGCCTGGATCGGTAGTTAGAATGGGGCACGCCCCCCTCACCGAATCCCCTTAGGGAGCGCTTGCCGTGACTCGTGCCGAACTGTCGGTCAACAGTCGGAATCTTCTCGCTACGACCGCACCAGACGAGGACGAGAACGAACCTCGTGAAGAGTGTGGCGTCTTCGGTGTCTGGGCGCCGGGCGAGGACGTCGCCAAGCTGACGTACTACGGGCTGTACGCCCTCCAGCACCGTGGCCAGGAGGCTGCCGGCATCGCCGTCGCCGACGGCGCGCAGGTGCTGGTGTTCAAGGATCTGGGCCTGGTCAGCCAGGTGTTCGACGAGCAGACCCTCGGTGCCATGCCGGGGCATGTCGCCGTCGGCCACTGCCGCTACTCCACCACCGGGTCCACGACCTGGGAGAACGCGCAGCCGATCTTCCGCACCACCGCCGCCGGCACCGGCGTCGCACTGGGTCACAACGGCAACCTCGTCAACACCGCCGAACTGGCGCAGCGCGCCCGCGAGGCCGGCCTGATCAACGACAAGCGTCCCGGCGCGGCCACGTCCGACTCGGACATCGTCGGTGCGCTGCTGGCGCACGCCGCCGCCGACAGCACGCTCGAGCAGGCCGCGATGAAGCTGCTGCCGACGCTGCGCGGTGCCTTCTGCCTGACGTTCATGGATGAGCACACGCTGTACGCGGCGCGCGACCCGCACGGCATCCGCCCGCTGTGCCTCGGTCGTCTCGACCGCGGCTGGGTGGTCGCCAGCGAGACCGCCGCCCTCGACATCGTCGGCGCGTCCTTCGTGCGCGAGATCGAGCCCGGCGAGCTGCTCGCGATCGACGCCGACGGTGTCCGGTCGTCCCGCTTCGCGAACCCGGAACCCAAGGGCTGCGTGTTCGAGTACGTGTACCTGGCCCGCCCGGACAGCGTCATCTCCGGTCGTTCGGTGCACTCGACCCGCGTCGAGATCGGTCGCCGTCTCGCCAAGGAGCACCCCGCCGAGGGCGATCTGGTGATCCCGGTGCCGGAGTCCGGCACCCCGGCCGCGGTCGGCTACGCACAGGGTTCGGGTATCCCGTACGGCCAGGGGCTGATGAAGAACGCCTACGTGGGCCGCACCTTCATCCAGCCGTCGCAGACCATCCGTCAGCTGGGTATCCGCCTCAAGCTCAACCCGCTCAAGGAAGTCATCCGCGGCAAGCGCCTCGTCGTGGTCGACGATTCGATCGTCCGCGGCAACACCCAGCGCGCGCTGATCCGGATGCTCCGCGAGGCCGGCGCCCTCGAGATCCACGTGCGCATCGCCTCGCCGCCGGTCAAGTGGCCGTGCTTCTACGGCATCGACTTCGCCTCGCCCGCCGAGCTCATCGCGAACGGTGCCGAGGGCAGCGGCGTGAACGCCACGTTCGACGAGATGCTCGACGGCGTGCGCCGGTCGATCGGTGCCGACTCGCTCGGCTACATCTCGATCGACGGCATGGTCGCGGCCACCGAGCAGCCCCGCTCGCGTCTGTGCGCGGCGTGCTTCGACGGCAACTACCCGATCGCGCTGCCGGACGGGGGCATCGGCAAGAACGTCCTCGAGGGGATGTTGGAGTCGGCCGCGGGCGCCGCGGTCAGTCATGACAACGACAACGCGGACGCGCTGTCTCGTCCCTAGTTCGCAGGACCGTCCGGGGATGCCCGAGCAACTCCGGTAGCGTAAGGGCGCAATCGAGGTGATTGCGCATGCGCACATGCATTCGCGACCGCTGCGGATGCTGCAGTTGAGACGTTCACCGAGTATCAAGGCTGGAGCCAGAACCCAATGACCGAGGACAGTACCCGCACGCAGGGCGCTTCGTACGCCGCCGCCGGAGTGGACATCGAAGCGGGCGACCGGGCAGTCGAACTGTTCGCCCCGTTGGCGAAGAAGGCCAGCCGCCCCGAGGTCATGGGTGGTCTCGGTGGTTTCGCCGGCCTGTTCTCCCTCAAGGGTGGATACAAGGAGCCGCTGCTCGCCGCGTCCACCGACGGCGTCGGCACCAAGCTCGCCGTCGCGCAGGCCATGGACAAGCACGACACCGTCGGCCTCGACCTGGTCGCGATGGTCGTGGACGACCTCGTGGTGTGCGGCGCCGAGCCGCTGTTCCTGCAGGACTACATCGCGGTCGGCCGGGTCGTCCCCGAGCGGGTCGCCGAGATCGTCGGCGGCATCGCCGAGGGCTGCATCCAGGCCGGCTGCGCGCTGCTCGGCGGCGAGACGGCCGAGCACCCCGGGGTGATGGCCGACGGTGACTACGACCTGTCCGCCACCGGTATCGGCGTCGTCGAGGCCGACCAGGTCCTCGGACCGGACCGTGTCCGCCCGGGCGACGTCGTGATCGGCATGGGCGCGTCGGGTCTGCACTCCAACGGTTACTCGCTGGCCCGCAAGGTGCTGCTCGAGATCGACCACATGTCGCTGACCGGGCACGTCGACGAGTTCGGCCGTACCCTCGGCGAGGAGCTGCTCGAGCCCACCAAGATCTACGCCAAGGACTGCCTGGCGCTGGCCGCCGAGACCGACGTGCGCACGTTCTGCCACGTCACCGGTGGCGGCCTCGCCAACAACCTCGCGCGCGTGATGCCCAAGGGCCTCGTCGCCGAGCTGGACCGTGGCACCTGGAGCCCCGCTCCCGTGTTCACCATGATCGCGCAGCGCGGTCGTGTCGAGCGCGCCGAGATGGAGCAGACGTTCAACATGGGCGTCGGCATGGTCGCGATCGTCGCGCCTGAGGGTTCCGGGGACGACGTCGTTCTAGGCGGTGTCGGCCGGTTAGGGCCGGAGATGCCAGAGGCGCCAGACGTGCACCCGGGATGCCGGAGATGCGACGGCATTGCACGCGCGGGCAGGCCGCGAAGTACTCACGGAGATACCACGAATGAGGGGGAGCCGGTCGGGCTCCCCCTCATTCGCGTTTGTCCGACTGGGTCAGGACGACAGTCAACGACGCCAATCGTCGTAGTCGTCGTCCTCCCAGGGAGGGCGGTTGTCCTCGTCGGAGCGCTTGTCGGCGATGACTCCGCCGTTACGGGACGAGCCGGATCCACCGCCGCTCGAGAGCTCTCGTTGCAGGCTGTCGAAATCCGTGGACGGAGAGCTGTATTTGAGCTCCCGTGCAACCTTGGTCTGCTTTGCCTTAGCCCGGCCGCGGCCCATGGCTGACCCCCTCGCGCTTTCGCGGGGCGGCCTGGGGAATTTGGCGGCCCCGCGTGAGTGTTGATGTTTTCCTGACCCACACTCTAGCGTGCAAATGTCGCTTCCGCCTCCACGAATGGTTCCCGGTGGTGTCTGATTTGTCTCAGAGGGCCCGTGAGCTGGAGTGATGGCGAATTTCTGCAGGCTAGAACACACCCGGGACGGCGCGTATCGTCCCCACTCGGGCGCCGCCGCCGAGGACGGGCTGGGACGCCAGTGCGGCGTGGTCCTCCGACCACGTCACGCCGAGCCGGTGGAGCAGCGCCGCGGTCAACGGCAGCCGGGCCCGCTCGTGCCCATCGTCGATCTTGAACGCGAAGGCGGTGCCGTCGGGCAGCGCGCCCGCATGGACTCCGTCGGCGCCGGCCTTGCACAGCAGCCCCGGCACCGCCGGCATCAGGCGGGCGTCGTCGCGACCGGTGCCCGACACGAGGTGCGGGTGCGCGCGGATCGCGTCGGCGACGGATCGCTCGGCCGATCCGGGTTCGGCCGTAGCCAGGCGGGAGAACGCCCGCGCGAGGTTGGTCAGCGACACCGGAATGATCGGCAGCCCGCAGCCGTCGATGCCCAGTTCGGTCTCGGGTTCGCCGCTGAGTTCGGCGATGGTCCCGATCACGGTGCGCTGGAGCGGGTGGGCGGGGTCGAGGTACGTGTCCATCGGCCAGTCGTTGGCCGCGCATGCTGCGAGCATGGCCGCGTGCTTGCCCGAACAGTTCATGTAGACCGTTCGGGGCGGCCGGCCCGTCGCGAGCACCTCGGCGCGCGCCAGTTCGTTCGCCGGCAGGTCCGGAGGGCACTGCAGCTGCCGCTCCTCGAGGCCGTGGCGGTCGAGTAGCTGCTCGACGAGTTCGACGTGCGCGAGCTCGCCCTCGTGCGACGCCGACGCGATCGCCAGCTGCTCGCTGGACTCGGGCACGAACCCGCTGCGGAGCAGTGCGACCGCCTGCATCGGCTTGTTCGACGACCGCGGGTAGATCGGCGTGTGGACCTCGCCGAGGGTCAGCGTGCTGGTTCCGTCCGGCGCGAGCACCACCAGGGAACCGCGGTGCACGCACTCGCGGAATCCGGATCGGACGACCTCGACCAGTTCGACGCTCACGACGGCACCTGCTCTTCCAGACGGTTCAGGAACTTGCGGACCCGGGCTTCGACCGTGTCCGCGAGATCGGGTTGTTCGGCGAGCAGGCGCGCCAGCCGGGCGGCGTCGTCGCCGACGAACACGTCGCGGACGGTCACCCCGTGTGCGGGCACCGACAGGATCTCGACGGCGTCGCCGGCCTGTATGCGGCCGGGGGTCAGCACCCGCATGTACGCGCCGACGTCGGCGCGTTCGGTGAACCGCTTGACCCACCGTGGCTCGCCGGACCAGTGCGCGAACGTCCCGCACGGCACGCGCGGCTCGGTGATCTCGAGTTCGACGTCGCCGATGCGCCAGCGGGTGCCGATCACCGCGTCGGTGGTGGGCACGCCGACCACGCGCATGTTCTCGCCGAACCAGCCCGGCGCGAGGGGCCGGCCCAGTTCCGACGCCCAACGCTCGGCCTCTTCCGTGGAGTAGGCGTAGACCGCCTTGTCGCGCCCTCCGTGGAACTTCGTGTCGCAGACGTGGTCTCCGGTCACCCCGCCGGTTTCGACGCGCACAGGGCCCGTCACGGGCCGTTTGTCGATGGCCGTGCGCGGCGCCCGCTTGCTGGGTGCGTCGCGGTCGGCGAACACGACGCACACCGCATCGAGGCGGCCGGTCGACGCGCCCGTCACCGGCCGCGCAACCGGTCGACGGCCGCCCGGCCCGCCTGCACCTCGTCGTGCCGCGGCACCGAGTCCGCGTCGATCGAGGCGGCGCACGGCCCGGCGACGAGCGCGGTCTCGACGGGCACGGTGCGCTTCACCAGCGCCAGCGCGATCGGTCCCCACTCGAAGTGGTCGACGACGGTGCCCACGCGGCCGACGGTGCGCCCGTCCGCGGTCACGGACTCGCCCGCCTCGGGGCGACCCTCGGCGGAGCCGTCGAGGTGCAGCAGCACGAGGTGGCGCGGCGGCTTGCCGAGGTTGTGGACCCGGGCCACCGTCTCCTGGCCGCGGTAGCAGCCCTTGTCGAGGTGGACGGCGCCGTGCTCGGCCGGCCCACCGATCCAGCCGGCCTCGTGGGGGATGGTGCGGTCGTCGGTGTCGACGCCGATCCGCGGGCGCAGCGCTGCGACCCTCAAGGCCTCGAACGCCCACGAGCCGGCCGGACGCGCGCCGGCCGCGGTGAGGACGGTCCACCAGCGGCTGAGTTCGCTGCGCGGGATCACCAGGTCGAACGAGTCCACGGTGGGCCACGGCATCCGGCGCACGAATCCGCCGCCGGCCAGCGGGACCGCGTGGTACACGCCGGGCAGTGCCGACACGCCGAGCGCCTCCAGGAAGGCGGGGGAGGATGCGACGTCGGGGCCGAGCAGGCTCAGCACGGCCATGTCGTTGCCGTCGCGCGGCTCGGCCTTGGACCAGAACACCATCTTCTGCAGGAAGGTCAGCAACTCCGGGCCGTGGTCGGCCTCGGTGTCGATCCACGTCACGCCGTCGATGTCGGTCTGCACGAAGTGGTGCTCGATGCGGCCGTTGATGTCCAGGCTCAGGTTCTCGGCGCTGGACCGGTCCGGGAGCGCGGCGACGTGCTGGCTGGAGATGGTGTGCAGCCACGTGAGCCGCTCGTCGCCGGAGATCGCGATGACGAACCGGTGGGAGCGGTCGACGACGGCTGCGGAGCGGACCGCGGCGCGTTGCTCGGCGAACGGATCGCCGTAGTGCCATGCGACGCCGGCATCCGGTGAGCCCTCGGGCGGAGGGACCGCGCTGGGCGTGGACAGAAGTGGACTGGGTGCAACGTGCGGAGTGTCGGCCACGGCCCCATTCTAGGAGCGGTGAGCGACGGTGCCGCGTGACACAGGGAACTGCTGGTCGCGCCGAGTTCTGACTATGGTGGGCGGCATGGCTGAGCAGGTTGGACAGGTGCTGGTGACACTGGACGGGCAGGTGCGCGACGCCGACGCCCCGCTCCTGCACGTGGACGACCTCGCCGTGGTGCGCGGCGACGGCGTGTTCGAGACGCTGTTGGTCCGCGACGGGCGGGCGTGCAAGGTCGGGCTGCACCTGGATCGTCTGGAGGCGTCGGCGACCGCCCTCGAGTTGCCCCTGCCGGGCCGTGGGTTGTGGCGCCGCGCCGTCGAGGCGGCGGCCCGGGAGTGGGGACGCGACCGGGAAGGCTGGATGCGTCTTCTGCTCAGTCGTGGCCGGGAGACCGGGGGACCGGCCACCGCGTTCGTGTCGGTGGGTCCGGTCGCGGAGCGTGTCCTGCGTGCTCGCCGCGACGGGGTCTCCGTCATGACGCTGCCGCGCGGGTACTCGGTCGACCTTGCGGCGTCGGCGCCGTGGCAGCTGGCGGGGGCGAAGACTCTGTCGTACGCGACGAACATGGCGGCCCTGAGGCATGCCCAGGCGCAGGGTGTCGACGACGTCATCTTCACGAGCAGTGAAGGACGAATTCTGGAGGGTCCCCGGTCGACGGTCGTGATCGCCCGGGGTAAGACGTTGATCACTCCGCCGCCCGAGCACAGCATCCTGCCGGGCACCACGCAGCGGGCCCTGTTCGAGGTCGCCGGGGCCAAGGGATACACGTGCAAGTACGAACCTCTGAATCCCGTGGATCTTGTTGTCGCGGAGGGAATCTGGATGGTCTCGAGTGTTACCCTGGCGGCGCGGGTGCACACCCTCGAYGGGCTCTCGTTGTCGGTGTCGCCGGCGGCCGAGGACGTGGCCTCGATGGTTCAGTTGGCCGTCGAGACGGTGGGGTCGGACTAGATCGGGTTAGGCGCCGACCGAAAGGTCTACTACATTCCGTAGTAGCAATCCGCTGCGGGGAGCTTCTGCCCGCAGTAGCTTTGTGAACAGGGATCGAGCGGACGCCCACGTCTCGACCCCGAAGCCTGTCCTACGGGCCGACTTTTCGGAGTAGCCATGGATGTCTTGGATGTCTCCCGGTGGCAGTTCGGAATCACCACCGTCTACCACTTCATCTTCGTTCCCCTCACGATCGGACTGGCTCCGCTGGTCGCGATCATGCAGACGATGTGGGTGATCACGAAGAAGGATCACTGGTATCGCCTCACCAAGTTCTTCGGCAAGTTCTTCCTGATCAACTTCGCGATCGGTGTCGCGACAGGCATCGTGCAGGAGTTCCAGTTCGGTATGAACTGGAGTGAGTACTCCCGGTTCGTCGGCGACGTCTTCGGTGCCCCACTGGCGCTCGAGGGTCTCGTCGCGTTCTTCCTCGAGTCGACGTTCCTCGGCCTGTGGATCTTCGGCTGGACCCGACTGCCCAAGGGTGTCCATCTCGCGACGATCTGGTTGGCCGCGATCGGTGTGAACGCCTCGGCGTACTTCATCATCGTCGCCAACTCGTTCATGCAGCACCCCGTCGGCGCGCGTTTCAATCCGGAGACCGGACGCGCCGAGCTCGAGAGCATCTGGGCCCTGCTGACCAACAACACGGCCATCGCGGCGTACCTTCACGCGGTTGCAGGTGGCTTCCTCACCGCCGCAACGTTCGTGGTCGGCATCGCCGGTTRGTGGATGGTGCGCAACATGCGCAAGTCCAAGACCTCGGCTCCGGAGGAGGCCGAGACGCTCGTCGAGGACGCGCGTGGAATGTTCCGGCCGGCCGCGCGGATGGGCATGCTCGTGATGATCATCGCCGGTATCGGTCTCATCTACACCGGTGACGTCCAGGGCAAGCTGATGTTCCAGCAACAGCCGATGAAGATGGCGTCTGCAGAGTCGTTGTGTCACACCGAGACCGATCCAGACTTCTCGATCCTCACCGTCGGTACCCACAACAACTGCGAGGGTGTCACGCACGTGCTCGAGGTGCCCTTCGTGTTGCCATGGCTGGCCGAGGGCAAGTTCAGCGGCGTGACACTGCAGGGCGTCGAGGATCTGCAGGCTCAGTACGAGCAGCAGTTCGGTCCCGGCAACTACCGTCCCAACCTGTTCGTCACGTACTGGTCGTTCCGCGCGATGATCGGTCTGGCTGCCGGGTCGCTGGCGCTGGCGCTGGCCGGACTGTGGGTCACCCGTCGGGGCCGGGTCCCGGACCAGAACTGGTTCAAGTGGTTGTGCCTCATCGCGATTCCGATGCCGTTCCTCGCGAACAGTGCGGGCTGGATCTTCACCGAGATGGGCCGTCAGCCCTGGGTGGTGCATCCCAACCCGACCGGCGTCGACCTGATCCGGCTCACCGTCGACCAGGGTGTCTCCGATCACCCGACCGGGCTGGTCGTCACCTCGCTCGTGGTGTTCACGCTGCTGTACGGCGCGCTGGGTGTCGTGTGGTTCTACCTGATCCGCCGGTACGCGGTCGAGGGACCGTCGCCGCACGATCTGCATCCGCCGGGTCGAGGGCCCGCGCCGAAGGCCGGCGGCCCGGGCGAACCGGGCGAGCCGGAGGCCGAAGAGCAACTGTCGTTCGCGTACTAGGAGACCGTCATGGGACTGCAGGAATTCTGGTTCATTCTCATCGCGGTGCTCTTCGTCGGGTACTTCGTACTCGAGGGGTTCGACTTCGGTGTCGGAATGCTGATGCCCGTCCTGGGCAAGACGGAGAACCGTCGTCGCGTGCTGCTCAACACGATCGGGCCCGTCTGGGACGGCAACGAGGTGTGGTTGATCGTCGGTGGTGGTGCGCTGTTCGCGGCGTTCCCCGACTGGTACGCGACATTGTTCTCCGGGTTCTATCTACCGCTGCTGATCATCCTGGTGGCGTTGATCCTGCGAATCGTCGCGATCGAGTGGCGCGGCAAGATCGACGACGACAAATGGCGGCGGCGTGCCGACTGGGGCATCATGATCGGCTCCTGGGTGCCGGCAGTGCTGTGGGGTGTCGCATTCGCGAACATCGTCCGCGGTGTCGCGATCAACGCGGACAAGAAGGTGACGTCAACCTTCTTCGACCTGCTCAACCCGTACGCGCTGCTCGGTGGCATCACCACGGCGCTGGTGTTCGCGCTGCACGGCGCGGTGTTCATCGCCCTCAAGACCGCCGACGACGTGCGGATCGACGCCGCGGACCTGGCGAAGAAACTCGCCATCCCGACGGTCCCGATCGCCGGTGGGTTCGTGCTGTGGACCCAGCTGGCCCACGGCAAGGGCTGGACGTGGCTCCTGGTGGCACTCGCGGCAATTGCCGTGATCGCGGTGGTGTTCCTGACCCGGGCCGAGAGCGAGGGCTGGGCGTTCGCGTTCACGACGCTCGCGGTGATCGCCACCGTGGTGCTGCTGTTCGCGTCGCTGTACCCGAACGTGATGCCGTCGACGACGAGCGAGGCGTACAACCTCACGATCGAGAACGCGTCGTCGAGTCCGTACACCCTGAAGGTGATGAGTTGGGCGGCAGTGATTCTCACGCCGATCGTGCTGTGCTACCAGGGCTGGACGTACTGGGTGTTCCGTAAGCGGATCTCCACCAAGCACATCCCGCCGTCGATCGGGCTGTCCCGCAAGGCTGGATCTACGAAGGTCGGATGAGTACTGATATCGATCGCCCCGCCCGATCGAGTCGACGGGCGGGGCGGCGCGGGGGTCCGGTGGATCCCCGCCTGTGGAAGTACTCCGCGTCGGCGCGCGGCTACCTGATCCTCACGGTCGTCCTGTCCGCGATCAACGTCGCGATGGTGATCGTCTCGGCCGTGCTGATCGGCACGATCCTGGCCGGGGTGATCACCTCCGATCGGCGCAGCCTCGCGGACTGGCGTACCGACCTGATGTGGCTCGCCGTGGCGGTGGCCGTGCGGGTCCTGGCGGCCTGGCTGCACGCGCGGTACGCCCACCGCTCCGCCAACCGGGTGGTCGCCGAACTCGAGGTCGAGGTCCTGCAGGCGGCCGTGCGGATGCCGCCGCGCACCCTCGACCCGCGCCGCGACGAGATCGCGACCGTGCTCACCCGGGGCGTTCGCGCGTTGGCGCCGTATCTGACGGGCTATCTGCCCGCGCTCATCCTGGCGGCGACGCTCACCCCGGCGACGCTGGTGGTGATCGTCATGCAGGATCTGACGGCGGCGATGATCGTCGTGATCACGCTGCCGCTCATCCCCGTGTTCATGATCCTGATCGGCCTGCTCACGAAGGGGAAATCCGAGCAGACGCTCGCCGCGTTGACGCGCCTGTCGGGGCAGCTCCTGGACCTGTTGGCCGGCCTGCCGACGCTGCGGGCGCTCGGCCGCGAACACGGCCCCGCGACGCGGGTGCGCGAACTCGGGGACGCGCACCGCAAGACCACGATGTCGTCGCTGCGGGTCGCGTTCCTGTCGTCGATGGTGCTCGAACTGCTCGCGACGCTGTCGGTGGCGCTCATCGCCGTCAGCATCGGCCTGCGTCTGGTCTTCGGCAACATGGAACTCGAGCCGGGCATTGTCGCGCTGATCCTCGCGCCCGAGGTCTACCTGCCGCTGCGCATGGTCGGTGCCCAGTTCCACGCCGCCGAGGACGGTGTCGCTGCCGCAACCAAGGCGTTCGGAGTGCTGGACGAGGCCGCGGAACAGCGGCCGACCGGCACTCGCGCGGTGGTGGCCGAGGGTGCCGTCGTCGAACTGGCGGGCGTAAGCGTGCGGTCCCGGTCGGGGACGGCGCCGGACCGGTTGGATGCGAGGTGCCTGCCCGGCGCGGTGACCGTGCTGACCGGTGCCAACGGGTCCGGAAAATCCACTGCCCTGCAGGTGGTTCTGGGACTGACCGAGCCCGACGCCGGATCGGTGCGGATCGACGGGACCGACGTCCGTGACCTGGACCCGGCCGGATGGTGGGCACAGATCGCGTGGCTGCCCCAGCACCCCGTGATCGTCCCGGGCACCCTCGCCGAGAATCTCGCCCTCGTCGGCGACGTCGACACGGACGCCGAGCGATTGCAGCAGGCATGTCGGGCAACCGGATTCGACGATGTCCTCGCGGAACTGCCGCGCGGATGGGACACCGTCGTCGGTGCCGGGGGACTGGGGCTGTCGCTCGGTCAACGCCAGCGACTGGCCCTCACCCGGCTGTTGGTGTCGTCGCGGCCGGTGCTGTTGCTCGACGAGCCGACGGCGCACCTGGACGAAGAAACCGAACGGACAGTGTTGAACTCGCTACGTGAGCTCGCCCGCCACGGCCGCACCGTCGTGGTCGTGGGACATCGCCCGACCGTGCTGGCGGCGGGGGACCAGGTGATCGAGGTGGCGGCCCGACACGACGTCGTGGCCGACGAGGACGCGGGAGCGCAGCACCATGAATCGTGACCTGGTGCGGGCGATACGGCTACTGGATCTGCAGCCACGGCGCGTGCTGGCCGCGATCGCCGCGGGTGTCGCGACGCTGGGCAGTGCGCTGGCGCTCGCGGCGCTGTCGGCGTGGCTGATCACGAAGGCGTGGCAGATGCCGCCCGTGCTCGATCTGACGGTCGCGGTGGTCGCGGTGCGTGCGCTCGGCATCTCCCGCGGCGTCTTCCGCTACCTCGAACGCCTCGCGACGCACGACGCCGCGCTGCGCGGCACCACGTCGGCCCGGACGAAGATCTACCGCCGCCTCGCGGACGGTGATCCGGCGGCGGCCGCAGGACTCCGGCGCGGTGACCTGCTGGCCCGGACCGGCGCCGACGTCGACGCACTCGGCGACGTCGTGGTGCGGGCGCTGATCCCGATCGCCGTCGCGGCGATCATGGCACTGTCCGCCGTCGTCGTGCTCGGGCTGATCTCGCCGCCCGCCGCGCTCGTTCTCGCCGTCGCCCTCGCCCTGTCGGGGGTGCTGGCGCCGTGGCTGTCGGCGCGCGCGGCTCGGATTGCGGAGTCCCGCAGCGCGGCCGCGACGGCACTGTTCAGCGAGACCGCGGTGACCGCACTCGACCATGCCGCCGAGTTGCGGGTGGCCGGACGCCTCGACGACGTCCTCGCGAGTGCGGAGGCCACCAACCACGACGCGGTTCGGGCCACCGACCGGGCCGCCCTGCCCTCGGCGTTCGCCGCCGCCGCGACACCGCTCGCGATCGGGGCCAGTGTGCTGGGGTCGCTGCTGATCGGAATCACGCTGTACGGGCTGGACGGTGGTACGCCGGGCGCGATGACGCCGATGTCGTTGGCGATCCTCGTGCTCGTGCCGCTCGCCGCATTCGAGGCGACCGGTGCCCTGCCGGCGGCCGCGCTCGCGCTGACCCGGGCTCGGATCGCGTCGGGTCGGATCCTGGCGTTGCTGGATCGGGCCGGTGAGCCGCTGCCCGAGGGCGCCGAGGTGCTGTCGGGTCCCGGACGGGTTCGTGCCGAGGGCTTGCGGTGCGGGTGGCCTGGAGGCGAGAGGGTGACCGCGCCCGTGGATCTGGATCTGTCCCCGGGGGCGCGTGTCGCCGTGGTCGGCGGGAGCGGTGCGGGCAAGACCACGCTGCTCATGACCCTGGCCGGGTTGCTGCCGCCGGTCGACGGCACCGTGTCGCTCGACGGCACACCGATCGCACGATTCCAGCCCGACGCGCTGCGCCACGAGATCGGGTTCTTCGCCGAGGACGCCCATCTGTTCGACACGTCGGTCCTCGAGAACCTGCGTGTCGCCCGTGGCGACCTCGACGAGGACACCGCGGTCGAGGCGCTGCGCACCGTGGGGCTGGGGGAGTGGGTGGCGCAGTTGCCGCGCGGCGTGCACACGTCGCTGGGCGGTGGGGCTCGGGCGGTCTCCGGTGGCCAGCGCCGACGCCTGCTGCTCGCCCGCGCGCTCGTCTCCCCTGCGCGGGTGCTGCTGCTCGACGAGCCCACCGAGCACCTCGACGCGGCGGACGGCGCGAGGATCCAGCGGGCCCTGCTCGACCGGGAAGGTGGGCTGGTCGATCGGGAACGGACCGTGGTCCTCGTTACGCACCAGTTGCCGCCGGACGCCCGCGCCGATCGCATCGTGACCGTCGGTAACGGAATCGGCCGGGATGTGGATTGTGTCAGGGAGTCCGCGGGTCTCGACTCGGCTCGGCCCGCCTGACCACGGACGACGCGTCGGCAAGCGCGGTACCCAGATGTGGAACGCGTTCTAATTGTTCGGCCAATCGCGGCTACCGGCCGCGCCGTTACAGGTCGGTGAACCCAAAAGTTGTTGCGCCACCTAGTAACTGCCCTGCTGGACGAACGTCCGAAAAACCGGTTAGTATGTGATCGTCTTCACTGCTGTATGGGCGATTTGCCGTGACTTCACGGTCTAAATTGAAACGCGTTCTACCTAGAACTGCCTCCCCCTCAGGAACGATCGAAGGAGCATGTACATGTCTCGAACGTTGACCCGCCGCATCGCGGCCTCCGTTGCAGCCGCAGCCATCGTTGTCGGTGGTGTCGGCCTCGGCGCCGGCACGGCGATCGCTGCGCCGTCCACCGGATCGGCGGGGTCGTTGGGCAGCTCCGATGCCGGCCCGGCCGCCGACGGCGTCGTCCCGCAGCCGGGCGTCTCGTACCCGCAGGAGGGCACGCGTGACACGTCGAACATCCGTGTCACCAAGCGAGTCGTCGGCGATGGGACGGTGGCCCCCGGTCAGATCGTCACGTACCGGACGACGATCTCCACCACCGGGCACCCCGAGCGTTACATCAACAAGATCACCGATTACCACCCGGCTGGGTTCACCTACGTGCAGGGCAGTGCGCAGGTGACTGCGTGGCATGCTCTCGGTGGATCGAAGACCGAGAAGGTCACCCCGCAGGTCAACGCCAACACAAACTCCGTGACGGTGACCGATTCCGGGTGGCTGATCTCGCCGACCGGCAGCAAGACGGTGTCGTTCGAAGCGTCGTACCTGGTTCCGCGGAATGTCACGGTCGGAAACGTCCACAACAGCGGCGTTGCGTTCGATGTGTCGTTCTTCGGGTCGACGCAGAACTTCGACCCCATCGACGCATGGGTCAAGATTCGTTCGCAGAACCCCGGCGAGGCGGTCTCCACCGGTTCGGCTGACCTGGGCTTCGGCTCGTCCAACCCGGAGGGCGGCGCAACCGGTTCCGCCGGATCGGGGATCATCAACGACCCCGCCGGCTTCATCGCCGACATCATCAGCAACGTGTTCAAGAACGGCAGTTAGTACCCCTCGTCGGCCACCAACAGGACATGAGCGCACGGTCCGAGACCCGAAACTGTGCCGTGAATTCCCGTTCAGGCCATCGGGCAGAATGACTGAACCGAACGAGCCCCGCCCTGGACATCTCCGGGGCGGGGCTCGTTCGGTGAGGGCACCTTCGACCGAAAAACCCGTTGCCGAGCGCCGTGACCGGGCGTAGCTTCGGGCGTACACGAGGAAGGAGGTGGTCTGAAGTTGATTGACAAACGGACACGTGAGGTGGCTGTCACCTAGCCACGATGCTCTCGGAATTCACTGACCGCCTCGCGGCTGGCGAATCCCAGGCAGCTACCCGACCCCCGAGCCCTCCGGTCACGTCCAGATCGGAAACCCACGACAAACGAAGCCCCCGGGCATCGTCCGTGGACGGGCCCGGGGGTCGTTGCTGTGTATGAGGCTGTCTCAGCCGATGTAGCGCGACAGACGCGCGGAGAACCGCGGCGCGAGGGGGCCGTCGGCGACGACGCGCTCCTCGACGTAGGCCAGATCGCCGCCTTCGACGATCCCGTACAGGCGCTTGGCGCCGCCGATCAGCTCGCCGGACTCGCTGCGGATCACGACGTCGGTCGCGAGTTCCCACGACGACTGCGTGAGAGCCTGGCCGTAGAACAGCTCGACCACACCGGAGGCGTGCGTGAGCAGGAGCTCGACGACCTCTTCGTTGGTGCTGCCGGGGATGCCGTCACCGGCGACGCGCCAGTAGCCGCTCTCGCGCTGACCGGGTCCCACGTATTGACCGTCGGCGTCCAGGCGCCAGGAACGGGACTCCCACGCCAGGTAGTTGCCACCGTCGTGCGAGACGACGATCTGCTGACCGAACGAGTAGTCGCCGGTCTCCGGATCGTGTCCTTCACCCTCGCCGCGCCACACGCCGACCAGCGGCAGCAGTGCGAGCAATCCGGGATGCAGGTCCGGCCCGAGGCGCAGATTCGCGGTGTCCTCGGGCAGGGGCAGATCGGGCAGCGCCGGGATGTTGCGTCCCGCCGTTTCCTTCGCGCGCTCTACGGCACCCGCGACCGCGCGGTCGCCGCTGCCACGAGCAACGTGCGACTCGGTGTCGTCAGGCTGCGTTTCCGAGCCCGCGTCCGGATCCTGACTCACGGCTTGTCGGTGACCAACCGGTACACGACGTACAGCGAGAACCAGGTGATCAGGATGGCGGCAAGAACCAGGAGAACCTCGAAGAAGATGACCACGCGCCCATCTTAGACCGCACCCCCGAGGCGTTCGAAATCGGCAGCAACGCGGCAGTTCCGGGCACTGATCTTGTCGATTCCCGATCCGTACCGGATTTGCGGTATACGGTGCTCGCGGAATCGCGAACGAATCACGAACTGTCACGCCTGCGGGGGTGCGCACGGTCGGAGGTGTCGATGGCTCGTCGAGGAATCGTGTCCGCGCTCGGCGGGGTGATCGCGGCGGTGACGCTGCTGTTCTGCGCGGGTCCGGCGGTGGCAGAAGGTTCCGCGGGGGCCGGGGGCTCGGGGGGATCCGGCTCGGGGTCACTGCGCCCGCCCGTGAAGGACCCGAACAACTTCGGCGACGGCTGCCCCGACGTCCTGGTGGTCGCGGTGTCGGGCGCCGGTGACTCGACGGTGGATCGGGACCCGTTCGACGACGGGGAGCGGGTGCCGTGGTCGAACTGGCTCCCCAACATCACCGTCCCGCTCGGCGAGGCGAATCGGGATCAGCCGGGCACGGTGGGCTGGATGTACGTCCCGTACCCGTCCACCTTCGGGCTGGGTCTGCTCGAGGACGTGCCCACCTACCAGGACTCGGTGGCTGCTGGTGTCGCGTCGATGAACCGGATTCTGGACGAGAAGAAGACACAGTGCGGCGACGCGACCCAGTTCGTGCTGCTCGGCTACAGCGTCGGCGCCGAGGTCACCGAGCGGGTCGCCCGCGAACTCGGCCACCGCGGCGGCTCGGCGACCGTCACCGCCGACGATATCGCCGGGGTTGCGCTCGTCGGGGACCCGTACCGTCCCGCCGGCACCCCGTCGCTGGGGGCGCCCGGACCGCGCGGCGGCGGATTCATGTCGTCGGAACCGGCCGACTACGGGGCCCTCGACGGCAAGATCCTGTACGCCTGCCGGCCGTACGACATCGCGTGCGACGCCCCACCGGAAATCGCGGTCCTCGAACTCGCGCTGGGGGTGCTCGGGCAGATGCGGTTCACTGTGCTCAATCCGGTGCAGACGTTCGCCGACTTCGGTCGAGTGATGTCCGAGATGTCGGCGCGGACCATCGCGCACATCGTCACGCGGGACGACTGGTTCACCTCCGACGAGTCCCTGCTCGACGTGCTGCGCAAGGTGGCCGACCAGACCTACCGCGACGACGCGGCGGCCGCGGAGGCGACGCCGGAGCGCATCGCCGCGATGATGGACTGGGCGCGCGACCCCGGTGCCGACGTGGTGCGCGCGAAGCTGCGTGCCGAGGGCGCCGGTTTCGTCGAGGACAACCGCGGCGTCGCGAACCTGATCGTGGAGCCGTACATCTTCCTGGGCTTCATCCAGCACATCCTGTACTGGAACTCCAACCCGAATGACCCCTGGTACTGGGACAGCGAGAAGGTGGTCGACTGGATCAGCGGTCTCGCACGCGAGGACGCGCCGGTGACCCCGACGTCCGGCGGATCGACCGGCTCGTCGCTGTCGTCCGGTTCCTGACTACTGGTAGCTCCGGTCCCAGTCACCGGACCGGCACACGGCCTCGAAGGCCTCGCGCAGTGGCCGCCGTCGGACGACGAAAGGGGCGTCACTCCAACAGGAGTGGCGCCCCTTTCGAGGGTCTGGATCTACTTGGCGACCGTCACGTCGACGGCGTAGACGCCGGCGCTGTCCGGGCTGATCGTCACGTCGCCGTTGCCGGAGCTGGAGAGTGCACGCACCTTCCAGGTTCCGGGGGCCGCGAAGAAGCGGAAGTCGCCGGTCGCGGAAGCGACGACCTCGGCGGTGAACTCGTCGGTGCCGTCGAGCAGGCGCACGAACGCGCCGCCCACCGGCTGGCCGTCAGCGGCCAGGACGCGGCCGGTGATGACGGTTTCCTTCTCGACGTCGACGCCCGCGGGCAGGGTCTGGGTCTGAACAGGTGCTCCGCACATATCTCTTATGCTCCCAACTCGATCGGTGCGCCGACCAGCGAGCCGTACTCGACCCAGCTGCCGTCGTAGTTCTTTACGTTCTGCTTGCCCAGGATCTCCTGCAGCACGAACCAGGTGTGGCTCGAGCGCTCGCCGATGCGGCAGTAGGCGATGGTGTCCTTGGTTTCGTCGAAGCCCTTGTCCGCGTACAGCTTCGCGAGGTCCTCGTCGGACTTGAAGGTACCGTCCTCGTTGGCGGTGGTGCTCCACGGGATGTTGATGGCGCCCGGGACGTGGCCGCGCTGCTGCGCCTGCTCCTGCGGCAGGTGCGCCGGCGCGAGGATCTTGCCCGAGTACTCGTCGGGGGAGCGGACGTCGACCAGGTTCGCGGAACCGATCGCGGCGATCACGTCGTCGCGGAACGCGCGGATCGAGGTGTCGGGCGCGGCGGCCTTGTACTCGGTGGCCGGGCGGGTGACGGTCTCCTTCGACAGCGGACGGCCGTCGAGTTCCCACTTCTTGCGGCCGCCGTCGATCAGCTTGATGTCCTGGTGGCCGTACAGCTTGAAGTACCAGTAGGCGTAGGCCGCGAACCAGTTGTTGTTGCCGCCGTAGAGGACCACGGTGTCGTCGTTGGCGACGCCCTTCGCGGACAGCAGAGCGGAGAACTGCTCCTGGTTCAGGAAGTCGCGGCGGACGCCGTCCTGCAGATCCTTGCGCCAGTCGAGCTTGATCGCGCCCTCGATGTGGCCACCGTCGTACGCGGCGGTGTCCTCGTCGACCTCGATGAAGACGGTCTTCGGGGCGGTGAGGTTCTGCTCTGCCCAGTCTGCGGAGACCAGGACGTCGGAGCGAGCCATGGGTTGTCCTTTCGGTATGGGAACGGCGTGCGTGGAGCGTGGGAGTGCTGTGCGGTTGAGGGCCCGCACGGGTGGAGCGAAGTACTGCGGCTCAGGCCGCGCTGGGGGTCGCGCCGCCGCGCAGGCGGTTGGCGAGCGGGTAGATCTGGCAGCCCAGGCAGATCCCGAACGCGGCGTTGAGCAGGGCCGCGAACAGTGCGAAGCCGGTGGCGATTCCGCCGACGAGGCCGGCGCCGAGCAGGAACGCGACGGTGCCGACGGCCGCGAAGACCAGGCCGACGAACTGCGCGAACCGCAGCGGTGCGACGGGCTCGCGTTCGACGGTGGGGCTCAGGCGCGGCGCGACCAGCGTCGCGAAGAGCCGCCCGTACGGGCTGCGACGGGGACCGGCGACGGCGCCGATCGCGAACACGACCGCCTGTGCTGCCAGCAGCAGGCCGGCGGCGAGTGTCGAGACGGTGGACAGCACCAGCACCGCGACGAGGACAGCGGTGGTGATCCATGCGGCAAAGCGTGGACCGCGGACGTCGACCTGCTGGCTCTGGAGTGTGGGAGTGGACATCTGGGAGTGCTCCTGCGGGCTACCGAGTGCTGACATGCCGACGTGGGAACGCGGCAGGGACCGGATTTCGGGGTTTCACCGATCACGGACGGGTCCGTCAGCGAGAACGCTGGGAAGAAAGATCGACCGTCTGCGTGATCAACAGCAGGGACAGCAACAACCACCGAGGCGGCACAGATCGACTGCGCGGCGACGGGTGAGCATCAGCTCATGGTTGGCGTACACGTGGTGCAGCGTACCCGGTTTCTCAGGAAATTGAATCCCCGGATGTGAGGAGGGTCTCGATCGACGACTGGAGGTCCGTGGCCGACGGCACACCGGAAATTCGGAAGCGCTCGACCAGTGCTCCGTCGAGAATGAACGTCGTCGGCAGGGACAGGACACCGAGTGTCTTTGCGAGGGAAGGGTGCTCGTCGATATCGAGCTCCACCTCGGTGGCGGTGGGGGAGTCGGGTGAGCCGTCGGTGTCGGCGTCGAGGCGCTCGAGTACCTGCCCGATCACGCGGCGCGCCGCGGCGCACGGCCCGCACCAGTCGGCCGAGAAGTGCAGAACGATCGGTCGCCCGGTGGCCGTCACGCCGGCCGCGGCGAGCTGTGCGGTCCACGCGTCGTCCACCGCGTCGGCCGTGGGGGCGGGCGTGGATGCGCGGACCTTACCGGCGCGGCCGCGCAGGATCAGCCCGACGGCGAGCGTCGCGACGACCGCGATGACCAGGATGGTGATTGCGGTCACTGCTTCGTCTTCAATTCGTCGAGGTTGACGACGACGTTGTCGCCGGACCCTTCGATGACGATCTGCGAGCCCTCCGCGTAGACCTCGGTGGGCATGACACCGAACGGGAGCGACTGCGGATCGATCGTCTTGGTGAACAGGTCGAGTACCCCCTGCCGGAGCGGTGCGGGCACCGTGAAGTCGGCCTCGCCCTCCGGCCCGAAATAGAAGTCCGTCGCCACGATCACCAACTGCTCGCCGCGCAGCACCAGGTCGGCCTGCACGCTCACCGACGTCTGCAGCGGACCCACCGGCACCGTGCCGGTCAGCACGATCCCGCCGGTGGTGGGGGAGCCGGAGCCGCCGGAACCCCCGGTGCCGTCCGACTTGCTCGCCGGGGGTGCGGAAACCTGCAGGTCAGGGATGCCGAGGAACCGCCCCAGGTCGGTGGCGTCGATCATCATCCGGCCGTCGAGATGATCGACCGGGACGGTGCGGACCGAGCCGTCGAGCAGGGCCGACGCCGGCACCGACACGCCGTTCAGGGTCGCCTCGATGGTCACCTCGCCGATCATGTCGTTCGGCACCTGCCGGGCGCGGACCTCGACGTTGTCGTACTTGCCGTTCCGCGCCTGGGTGAGGAACGGGAAACCGTGGATGGTGACCTCGGGATCGGCGGTGAGGGAGCCGCCCTCGCGGAGCGCGCGCGAGACGCGGTATTCGGAGTAGGCGGCAGCGCCGAAGTCGACGACGACGACGAGTCCGACGAGGCACACCAGTCCGATGATGAGTTTCCGCACCACATCATTCTTACCGGCCTCGCCGAGGACCGGTGCGGCGGTCCTGCGCAAACTCGCGCTAATCTGTCCCCGAAACAAGAACGTCGGTCCACTCGGTGTCGGCTCTTCCGCCGGCATTCGTGCCGCGAGAGAGGGAGGTGGAGTGGAGCTACTGCTTCTGACCTCCGACCAGAACCCCGAGGCGGTGCTGCCCTCGTTGGCGCTGCTGTCACATTCCGTTCGCCCCGCTCCGACGGAGGTGTCGTCCCTGCTGGAGGCGGGATCCGCGGATGTGGCGCTCGTCGACGCCCGCACCGACCTCGCGGCCGCGCGCGGCCTGTGCCGACTGCTCGGCAGCACCGGGTCGGCGGTCCCGGTCGTGGCGGTCCTCACCGAGGGCGGCCTGGTGGCCGTCAACTCGGACTGGGGTCTCGACGACATTCTGTTGCCGACCACCGGCCCGGCGGAACTCGACGCGCGACTGCGGTTGCTGGTCGGCCGCAACGGGGGTGTGGCGAGTCCGGAATCCGCCGGCAAGATCACGCTCGGCGAGCTCGTGATCGACGAGGGGACGTACACCGCACGACTGCGGGGTCGTCCCCTCGATCTGACTTACAAGGAGTTCGAACTCCTCAAGTACCTCGCGCAGCACGCCGGTCGGGTGTTCACCCGGGCGCAGCTGCTGCAGGAGGTGTGGGGCTACGACTTCTTCGGCGGCACCCGCACGGTCGACGTCCATGTGCGACGGCTGCGCGCGAAGCTCGGCTCGGAGTACGAGTCGCTGATCGGCACGGTCCGCAACGTCGGCTACAAGGCCGTGCGTCCCGCGCGGCCGTCGAACCGGCCGGGGCAGGCCGCCGCCGCGGACGACCTCGGCGACGCCGACTCCGACGACCCCGACCTCACTCCCACCAACGGATCGGCGTATTAGATGGCCACGCAGCAGCTCGACTGGATCGATTCACCGCCGGCGGAGGCCGTGCGGGCGATGATCGAACGGGCCACCGCGGCGGACGGTACGGCGCCGGTGTCCGAGCACGCCGTGCGCGCGCTCACCGCGGCCGGCTCGGTCCGCCACCTGGTGTCCACCTCGGACGGTCGGGTCGTCGGGTATGCGCAACTCGAGCCCGGTCACGGTGAGCATCCCGCGATGGCGGAGGTCGTGGTCGACCCCGCCGAGCGCGGGGCCGGGATCGGTGGACGGCTGGTGGCCGAGGCTCTGGAGGCCGGTGGTCCCGGCACCCGGGTGTGGGCGCACGGCAACCTCCCCGCCGCGGTCGCGGTCGCGCGCCGGCTCGGACTCGTCGGCGCACGTGAGCTGCTGCAGCTGCGCCGGCCGCTCGCGACCCCCGAACTGCCCGACGTCGTCGTGCCGGACGGGGTCACGCTGCGCACGTATCGCGGACCGGAGGACGACGCGGAGCTGTTGCGGGTCAACGCCGCCGCCTTCGCGTGGCATCCCGAGCAGGGGAGCTGGACGCAGCGCGACGTCGACGAGCGCCGCGCCGAACCGTGGTTCGATCCGGCGGGGCTGTTCCTTGCCTACCCGGCAGAGGGGGCTGCGGGGGACCCGAACCGCCTCCTCGGTTTCCACTGGACCAAGGTGCACGCACCCGAGAACGACACCCCGGCGCTCGGCGAGGTGTACGTGGTCGGCGTCGGCCCCGACGCGCAGGGGCGTGGCCTCGGCCGGGTGCTGACGCTGGCCGGGCTGCACTACCTGCGCGACCGCGGCCTGGAGACGGTGCTGCTGTACGTCGAGGGCGACAACACCGCGGCGCTGCACACGTACGAGCGGCTCGCATTCGAGCGGTTCCACGTCGACGTCGCGTACGCCACCCCGTCCCGATAACGGCTGTTCGTGCAGGTTCGGGTGGGTGTGACGATCCCCTCCGAAGATTTCTCTCGGGAGTTCACCTTCCGTTCACCGAACCGGGTCCAGTTGGCTACCGGCGCCCCTTACGTTTCTGGCCTGGGTGGCAGTCGGTCGCCCGGTGCGAGTCACGCGTGATTCGCGCTTCCCATGCCGCCCGGAGTCGGGCGAGACGCTAGACCAGCGGAGGACAAGGGTGAACCTCAAGCGAAACGGCGCACTGCTCGGAATGGTGGCAGTCGGTGCCGTGACGGCGATGTCTCTGACGGCGTGCGGCAGCGACAACAATGCCGCGTCGTCCACCGTCGACACGTCGGCGTCGACCGCCCTGTGCGACGGCAAGGACAAGCTCTCCGGTGCGGGTTCGTCCGCGCAGAAGAACGCGATGGACGAGTTCACCTCGGCCTACATCGCGGCTTGCCAGCAGAAGGGCAAGAACGTCAACGTCGCCTACAACCCCAGCGGTTCCGGTGACGGCCGCACGCAGTTCATCGCGAACCAGATCGACTTCGCCGGCTCCGACTCCGCCATCAAGGGCGAGCAGGCCGATCAGGCGAAGGCCCGCTGCCAGGGCAACGACGCGTGGAACCTGCCGCTCGTGTTCGGCCCGGTCGCGATCGCCTACAACCTCGACGGCGTCGACAACCTGGTGCTCAACGGCGAGACCATCGCCAAGATCTTCAACGGTGGCATCACCAACTGGAACGATCCGGCCATCGCGGCGCTGAACTCCGGCGTCAAGCTGCCCGACGAGAAGATCAGCCCGATCGTGCGTTCGGATTCGTCCGGCACCAGCGACAACTTCCAGCAGTACCTCGAGGCTGCTTCCAACGGTGCGTGGACCGCCGGCGCGGGCTCGGACTTCAAGGGTGGTGTCGGCGAAGGCGCCAAGGGCTCCGCCGGTGTCGCACAGGCCGTGGCCACCGCGCCCGGTTCGATCACCTACGTCGAGAAGTCCTTCGCGGATCAGCAGAAGCTGCCGTCCGCCCAGATCGACACCGGCTCCGGCCCGGTGAAGCTGTCGCAGGAGACAGCGTCGAAGGCCATCGCCAACGCGTCGTTCAAGGGCTCGGGCACCGGTGACCTCACGCTGGACCTGAAGTCGATCTATGGCACCACGGAAGCCGGCGCCTACCCGCTGGTTCTCGCGACCTACGAGGTCGTGTGCTCCAAGGGCTACGACGCCGCGACCACTGCGGCCGTGAAGTCCTTCCTGACCAGCGCCGCCAACGAGGGTCAGCAGACCCTCGCCGAGCAGGGCTACGTGCCGCTGCCGGAGTCGTTCCGCGCCAAGATCAACGAGTCGATCTCCGCGATCGCCTGATCGGACCCGTCGCCATTCGGACCGCCCATCTATATTCAGACAGAGAATGTGAGCGCAGATGACTGACGCGAGCACACGGTCAACACCACGCGCCTCCGGCCCCGCGGACGGCGGGGCCGGGGTGGGCGGTCCGAACGGCACCCCGGAGGTCCCGATCACTTCCCCCGAGACAACGAAGCGCAAGACGGTCACCCGTCCCGGCGACCGGATCTTCGGATCGCTGGCGTCGGGGTCGGCGGTCTTCATCACGTTGCTGGTTGCCGCTGTCGGCTTCTTCCTGATCTGGCGCGCGATTCCGGCGCTGCAGCGCAACGAGGTCAACTTCCTCACCAGCCGTGAGTGGAACACCGACAACATCAACTCGATGGCGTTCGGTGTCCTGGACCTGCTGCAGGTGACGGTGATGGTCTCGCTCGTCGCGCTCGTGCTGGCGATGCCGGTGGCGCTCGGCATCGCGATCTTCCTCACCGAGTACGCGCCGAAGAAGGTGGCTCGACCGCTGGCCTACGTCATCGACCTGCTCGCCGCGGTGCCGTCGATCGTGTACGGCCTGTGGGGCCTGCTGATCTTCGCCCCGGCGATCGCCCCGGTTGCGGTGTGGCTCAACGAGAACCTCGGCTGGATCCCGATCTTCGCGGACGGCTCCGGCTCGATCCGCGGCGGCGGCACGATCTTCACCGCCGGCATCGTGCTCGCGGTGATGATCCTGCCGGTGATCACTGCGGTGACCCGCGAGGTGTTCGGGCAGACGCCCAAGGCACACATCGAGGCCGCGCTGGCGCTCGGTGCCACGCGCTGGGAGGTGGTGCGCACCACCGTCATCCCGTTCGGCAAGTCGGGTTACATCAGTGGCTCGATGCTCGGCCTGGGCCGCGCGCTCGGCGAGACCATGGCGCTGTACATGATCCTGCGCACGACGTCGCAGGCGTTCAGCTGGTCGGTGTTCGACAGCGGATCGACGATCGCGTCCAAGATCGCCCTCGGTTACGCCGAGTTCAACAACAACATCCAGGCGGGCGCCTACATCGCCGCCGGCCTGGTCCTGTTCGTACTCACCTTCTTGGTCAACGCGGCGGCCCGCGCCGCGATCGCCGGAAAGAGGGACTGACCGATGACCAGCGTTCTCGACAAGCCCATCAAGGCGCCCGCATTCCAGGGCGTCGGATTCCGCCGCCGTTTCACCGATGTCGCCGCCACCGTGCTGGTGACCCTGTCCGTGCTCGTCGCGCTCGTGCCGCTGGTGTGGGTGCTGTGGACGGTGATCGTCAAGGGCATCGGTGCCGTCACGTCGCAGACGTGGTTCACGAACTCGCTCAGCGGTTTGTCCGCCTCGGCCGAGGGCGGCGGTATCTACCACGCGCTGATCGGCACCCTGATGCAGGGACTGGTGTGTGCGGCGCTGTCGGTTCCGCTCGGCCTGTTCGTCGCCGTCTACCTCGTGGAGTACGCGGGCAACTCGCGGCTCGGCAAGCTCACCACTTTCATGGTCGACATCCTCTCCGGTGTCCCGTCGATCGTCGCGGCCCTGTTCATCTACGCGCTGTGGATCGCGACGTTCGGCTTCCCGAAGTCGGCGTTTGCGGTGTCGCTGGCGCTGGTGCTGCTGATGGTGCCGGTCGTGGTGCGCAGCACCGAGGAGATGCTGCGAATCGTGCCGAACGATCTGCGCGAGGCGTCGTACGCGCTGGGTGTGCCCAAGTGGAAGACCATCGCGCGCATCGTCGTTCCCACCGCGCTGCCGGGCATCATCACCGGCGTCATGCTGGCCCTGGCCCGCGTGCTCGGCGAGACCGCGCCGCTGCTGATCCTGGTGGGCTACGCGCCGTTCATCAACTTCAACCTGTTCGGCGGGGAGATGGGCACGCTGCCCGGCGTGATGGTCGCGGAGATGAACAACCCGACCGATGCCGGCTCCAACCGGATCTGGGGTGCGGCACTGACCCTGATCCTGTTGATCGCGGTCCTCAACATCGTCGCGAAGACGATCGGTCACTTCGCTTCGGTGCGCAACAAGTGAGCACCGAATCGGAGGCGATCGCCGCGATCGTCGCATCCCCCGAATCTCGTCAGCACATACTCGAGCTAGCGCTCACATCAGTAGGGAGCCGGTAATGGCCAAGCGTCTGGATCTCAAGGACGTCAACATCTACTACGGCAAGTTCCACGCCGTCGCCGATGTCGGGCTGTCGGTGCCCCCGCGCAGCGTCACCGCGTTCATCGGCCCGTCCGGTTGCGGCAAGTCGACGGTGCTGCGCTCCCTCAACCGCATGCACGAGGTGACCCCGGGCGCGCGCGTCGAGGGCTCGGTGCTGCTCGACGGCGAGGACATCTACGGCTCGTCCGTCGATCCGGTGGGCGTCCGCAAGACGATCGGCATGGTCTTCCAGCGGCCGAACCCCTTCCCGACCATGTCCATCCGGGACAACGTCGTCGCCGGCCTCAAGCTGCAGGGCGAGCGCAACAAGAAGAAGCTCGACGAGGTCGCGGAGGAGTCGCTGCGCGGCGCCAACCTGTGGAACGAGGTCAAGGACCGGCTCGACAAGCCGGGCGGTGGCCTGTCCGGTGGTCAGCAGCAGCGTCTGTGCATCGCGCGCGCCATCGCGGTCTCGCCGGACGTGCTGCTCATGGACGAGCCGTGTTCGGCGCTGGATCCGATCTCGACGCTCGCGATCGAGGACCTCATCACCGAGCTCAAGAAGGACTTCACGATCGTCATCGTCACGCACAACATGCAGCAGGCGGCGCGCGTGAGCGATCAGACGGCGTTCTTCAACCTCGAGGCCACCGGCAAGCCGRGCCGGCTCATCGAGATCGACGACACCGAGAAGATCTTCTCCAACCCCACCCAGAAGGCCACCGAGGACTACATCTCCGGCCGCTTCGGCTAGGCCCCGGTCCGCGTTCCGTTCTGCGGCGCARGGACGGCCGCGGGAACGGCCAACCGGACGTCGGCGACGAGTCCGTGGTGGTCCGATCCGACGATCTCGATGCGCTCGAGGGCGGTCACCGCGGCGCCCTTGGTGATGATGCGGTCGATGCCCGTGAACGCGGGGAGCCGACGGTTGGCCGGCATGGTGGGCAGCAGCCCGGCGCCCACCTGGTCGGCCGCGTCGGTGTAGCCGTCGGTGAGCAGCTCACGGTACTGGCGCTGGGTGTAGCTCGCGTTGAAGTCTCCGCTGACGATGACGTTGTCGCGCGGCGCGTCCGCGAGCATCTCGCCGTGCAGGCCGCGCAGTTCCGCCGCCCACAGCTGCGCCGGGAACAGGTAGGCGGGCGCGGGGTGAACCGCCAACAGGGACACGGGTTCTCGTAGCCCCACATCGAGATCCGCGGTGAGGTTCGCGGACAGGTAGCCCTCCAGATTGCGGGTGTTCGACAGCGGGAAGCGGCTGTAGATGCCGCCGCCCTCGCCACCCGGGCCGTACGACACCACGAACCGGTACGGCAGCAGGTCGTCGAGGCCGGCGGCCTGCAGTCCGTCGATCGACTCGTCGGTGAGTTCCTGGACGGTGAGGACGTCGACGCCGCGGTCGCGCACGGTACGGACCAGGGACGCGGGATCGGCGCGGCCGATCTTGGTGTTGGCCTGCATGACTCGCACCGACGGACCGGACGGGTCCGGCGTCGCGGCACCGTCCGCGCCGGGGATGTACAGCGGGGCGAGAACCCCGACGCCGACGGCGCAGACGACCAGGCAGGCCGCCTGGACGGCCCAGTGCCCGGCGAACGCGGCGACGGCGGCGCCGACCAGTGCGATGACGAGCAGTGTCGGCGTCTGTCCCGCCAGCAGGACCACGAACCGGTTCTCCACGCTCACGGCCGAGGCCAGCAGGCCGAGTGCTCCCGACAGTCCGCAGATTGCAGCGAAGACTCCCGCCGCCAGGCGCGCGGTCCGGTAGTCGATCACCTCTCGATCATGCCCGCCGCCGGCGAGGTCGGCCGCAGTGTTGGCGGGCCCGGAGCGTTCGAGGTGATAACCGAGGATAAGCCTCATGTCTTACTCGGTCGTTTGCAATGGCAGCTATCTGCGCATTCACTGCAATTGTCCGAATCGCCCAAACATTGCTCGAAGTTTCACTACGCTCCTGCGGCAAGCCGGATAGGAGGTGCGGACAGCGCCGAGGGGGACGGTTTCGCGATCCGTGGCTCCACATCTCGTCCGGAAGTGCAGCGCCTATCGAGAAGGACATCACGTGAAACTGAAGACCCTTGCTCCGGCGATCGCAGCCCTCGCCACCGTCGGCCTCGTGGCCTCGGGTTGCAGCAACGACAGTTCCGCCGACGCCGCCGAGAATGCCGCGACGGGCGATCCGATCAAGGTCGGCCAGATCCTCGCGATCGAGGCGGGTGGCGTGTCGGTGGCCAGCCAGGCGGCCGGCATGACGGCGTCGATCCAGGCCCTCAATTCCCGCGGCGGCGTGTCCGGTCGGCCACTCGAGCTGATCCAGTGCGACTCGATGGGCGATCCCAACAAGGAGGTCGACTGCGCCAACGACATGGTCGGCAAGGGCGTGACCGCCACGCTGGCCGACTTCACCCCGGCGTCGCCGGAGGCGGTGTCGCAGATCCTCGCGGCGGCAGGTATCCCGCGCATCGGCATGAACCCGATGAACATCGCGGACTTCACCGCGGCCAACGTGTTCACGCCGTTCGCGGGGTCGCTGCTCACGCTCTACGCCAATGTCGACGCGCTCGTCGCGCAGGGCAAGACCAAGCTGTCGCTGATGCGCCCGGACGTCCCGGTCGCGGCCATGCTCAGCCAGATGCTCACGCCCGCGGTGAAGGCGAAGGGGGCCGAGATCGTCAACGAGGTCGCGGTGGGTGCCGGTGCGACCGACTACACGCAGTTCATCGCGGCGGCCGAGCGCAACGGAGCGCAGGGCGTCATCATGGCGCTGCCCGCCACCGAGGCCAACCAGATGGCCGACGCGTTCGAACAGCTCGGGTCGAAACTCGGATTCGCGCTGGCGGCAACCGGATTCACGCAGGCCGACCTGCAGGACCTGGGTACGTTCGCGACGTCGTCGATCTACACCAGCCCGGTGCCGGCGCCGTCGTCGAGCACCGACCAGTTCCCGGGGCTGGTCCCGTTCCTCGACGACATGTCCGCGTCCGGCGAGGAGAACCTGGAACGCGCCAACCTCAACGGCACCGAGATCTTCTCGTGGCTGTCGGTGCGCGCGTTCGGTGAGGTCGCCCAGACCCTCGACACGATCGACGCGTCCGCGGTGATGCAGGGATTCCAGAACGCCACGGACATCGACATGCTGGGCCTGGTCCCGGCGTGGACACCGAACGCGGTGGAGCCGTTCGGCATCTTCCAGCGCGTGTCGAATTCGATGATGTACCGGATGACGTTCGACGGTGACGTCGTCGTCACCGATCCGAACATGTTCGATCTGCGGACCCGGTAGCGCAGACGGCGCGGGGTCCGGCCGGTGCCGGGCCCCGCGCCGATCGTGCTGGGGGCTCTACAGCTCCGGGTACGACGTGAGGTCGTCGGAGTCGTTGCTCGGTTCGACCGGCATCTTGCCGGTGACGAGGAAGATGACCCGGCGCGCGACCTCGACGGTGTGGTCCGCGAAGCGCTCGTAGAAGCGGCCCAGGAGCGTCACGTCGACGGCGGCTGCGACACCGTGCGACCACTCCCGGTCCATGAGGACGCTGAACAGGTGGCGGTGCAGGTCGTCCATCGCGTCGTCCTCTTCGTGCATCTTCGCTGCACGTTCGGGATCGCGGGTCTCGAGGACTTCCTTGGCGCCGGCGCCGAGCGCGACGGCGATCCGGCCCATCTCGGCGAAGTAGCCGTTGACCTCTTCGGGGAGGACGTGGTTGGGGTGCCGGCGGCGCGTGATCTTGGCGACGTGCAGCGCGAGCGCACCCATGCGGTCGATGTCGGAGACGATCTGGATACCGCTGACGACGGACCGCAGGTCGCCGGCGACCGGGGCCTGCAGGGCAAGGAGGGCGAACGCCCGTTCCTCGGCCACGACACTCAGCTCGGTGATCTTCTCGTGCTCGCCGATGACCTGCTCGGCGAGACCCAGATCGGCGTGGAGGAGGGCCTGGGTGGCCTTCTCCATGGCCGCCCCGGCCAAGCCCGCCATCTCGCCGAGGGTGTCGGCGAGCTCGGTCATCTGTTCGTTGTAAGCGACGCGCATGAGGTCACAGCCTACGGTGCAGCGGAAACCAAGTCACCACGGTCAGGTGAACGGTGGGTGAATGCCAGGCGCAGTTCCGGCGGTCAGGTGCAGGGATTGTCCGTCGCGTTGGTGACTGCGAGGTCGGCGGGCAGCTCGATCTCCTCGTCGGCGCCGACCCGTGCGTGCCCGGCGTCGACGGGCGTGCCGGCCTCGACGGGGGCGACGAGGGTGCGGTCGAACTCGCTGCCGAGAACCACCTCGACGATGTTGCCGAGGCCGGATACCGATTCGAGCACCGCACCGGGGATGGACGACGCCACGGTCGCAGCCTCGGCCTCGCGGCCGGGGGAGAACCGGACGACGGTCTGGCTGCTGGTGCCGGTGTAGTTGCCGACGCTGTAGATCTGGAACCCATACGCGGCGAGCTGGTCGGCGGTCGTGGCGGCCAGCCCGGAGACGCCCGAGCCGTTGGATACCTGGAGCGTCACCTCTTCCGGACTCAGCGCGAGCTGGTCGACGGCGCGGTCCGGGGCGGGCGCGGCGTCCTTCTTGGTGTCCTCGGTGCGCTTCTCGCCCGGGAGGGGCTCGTCGTCGATGATCGCCTTGAAGATGTCCTTGATGTCGTCGAGTCGGGGGATCTCGTTGCCCCACTCGTTGGTTCCGGCGGTCGGGACGGTGATGAACGTGACGGCGCCGGCGTCGACGTTGCGCAGCGACTGGCCGAGCGTGAGTAGCGACTTGGTGTCGATGTTCTCGACGAACGTGGCCCGGGTGAACGCGTTGATGAAGCCGTTGAGCTTGGTGGGATCGAACAGCACCTTGCTCGACATCGCCTCACGCAGCAGCGCCGACAGGAACAGTTGCTGGCGTTTGATCCGGCCGTAGTCGCCGTTGCCCTCCGCCTCGACGTGACGGGCGCGCACGTAGTCGAGCRCCTTCTTGCCGTCGAGGGTCTGGGTGCCCGCCGTCGGCAGGATCGTGCCCAGCTCACCGTCGATCAGTGGTTGCGGGACGCACACCTTCACGCCGCCGACCTCGTTGACCATGTTCTCGAAGCCCGCGAAGTCCATGCCGACGAAGTGGCGGATCTTCACACCGGATATCTTCTGGATCACCTTCACCAGGCACTTCGGTCCGCCGAGTGCGTAGGTGGCGTTCAGCTTGTCGCCGTCGGCGGCGGGGTACGTCTCGTCGGTGTATTCGCCGGTCGTGCTGTCCCAGCCCTGACAGACCGGCCGCTCCACGTCGAGGTCACGGGGGAACGACACCGCGACGACGCGGCTGCGATCGGCCGGGACGTGGACGAGCATGACGGTGTCCGCGCGGGCGCCCTCGGCGTCCTCGACGGTGCCGGCGCCCACCGCTCCGGCGGCTCCGGCGCGGGTGTCGGTGCCGACGATCAGATACGTCTCGTCGCCGGTCTGCCCGCCGGGGTCGATGATGTCGGTGGAGTCGGTGTCGAGTGCGGCGATCTGCGAGAACCGGCCCTCGGTGGTCCTCAGGTATCCCCACACGACGCCGGTCGCGAGCAGCGCCATGACCGCGACGAGCGCGACGGCGGACCGTCCGAACAGCAGTAGCTTGCGTTGCCTGCGGGTCTTGCTCGCGGCGAGCCTGGTCGGCTGGGGGTTGCCGACGGCCTGGGGTGACGCGGTCGTCACGGCCTCTTCCACCCAGTTCGGGGCGGACGGCTCGGGGTCGTCGTAGGGATCCTCTGTGAACAGGTAGTCGTCGTCGGTGACGGACGGGATGATCTCGGTCGGGTCCTGATCGTCCATCGGGTCGACGTCGGAACCGTAGCCGGCGACTCGGGCGTCGTCCTCGTCCGCTCGGGCGCGCCGCCCGCGGGAGGCCCGGCCCGCGGGCCGGCCCATCTTTTCCATCAGTTCGGCGACGGACAGCCGTTCACTCGTGTCGCCGTCGTCCGCGCGTCGGCCCGCGGATCCGGGCGTGTCGATCGCTCCCGGATCGGACTCGTGACGCCCGTGTCTGCGGGCCTGCGCTTCGCGATAGGTGCTGTCGGCGAGAGGGCGCTCCCAGGGCGCTCGGCCTTCCGGCGCGGCGTGACCGGGATTGTGCTCGTCACCCACCGATTCGCCCTGACCTCTCCGCCTCCAAAAAAGTACCGTCGCTCGACGACGTCGCAATGATACTGATGGATGACCTCCGTGGCATCAGTGCGCGCGCGGGAGTTCGGTTGTCGCAGTTGGAGGCGGGCGCGCGAAGATCAGCGGCTCGAACGCCACCGCCGCGGATCGCACTCGAGCGCGGCGCGATCCCAGTCGGCGTTGTCGGCGGCCGCCTCGTATGTGGTCTGCAGGAATCGTTGCAGCGTCGCGTCGGGGTCGTCCGCGGTCCGGACGGCCTCGTAGGGCAGCAGGAACTGGCGGTGCTCGGTGCTGTAGAACGCCTGGTCGGGCGCCACCGGGTAGTCGGCGAAACCGTCGGGCTCGGGGTAGGCGTACGAGTAGAACGCGCCTTCCTCGCCGCCTCCGGGCCACCACCCGCAGCTCGACAGCTCGTGTGAGTAGCCCTCCACCATCACCCAGTCGCCGCAGTGGGGTGCGCCACCCGGATGCTTCGGCGCGGTGCGTCCCGAGAATCGGGTGCACGCCATGTCGAACGAGCCCCAGAAGAAGTGCACCGGACTGACCTTGCCCAGGAAACGGGACCGGAACTCGTGGATCCCGCGGTCGACCTGGATCAGCTGCCGCCAGAACAGGTTGGCCGCGTGCGCGTCGTACGACGCGTGCGCGGTGTCCTCGGCGAACGGGATCGCCGTGACCACCTCGTTAGGGGTCGCCGTGATGTGTGTCTCGATGCCCAACTCGTCGAGCGCGCCGGTGATCAGGGTGTAGAACTTCGCGACCGGCATCGGTTCGAGCGTGAAACCCCGCGCCGATCCGTTGCTGTCACGGATGGTCAGGCGGTGGTCGCAGAAGTCGAACTCGATGTCGAAGACGCGGTTGCGGTACGGGATCGCCGACGTCGTCAGTCCCCGCGCGCTCACGTACAGCGGCACCTGCCACCAGTGGTTGACCAGCGGGGTGTGGGCCAGACGGACCTTGCCGACGATCTGCGTCCACATGTGCAGGGTGTCGCGGGTGGGTTCCCAGTCCGAGACCCGCAGTGCGGGCCAGGCATCGGAATYGGTGGGTGAAGCGGCCACGACGTCTCCCTCCGGAAGAATCCTCGAGGATCTGCAGCTTCTCCGGAGTCTAGGCGTCGGTGCTGATCGGCCGGGGCTATCCGCCGGAATGCATGATGTCGGCACCCTCGGGGACGAGGGTGTCCTCGGGGTCGTCGAGCCAGCCGTCGGGCAGCGCGACGGTGCCGGGCGAACCCTGGCGGCCGCGCGGGCCCTCGGCGTCCTTGGGGAAGGGCACCGTCGGGTCGAGCTGGCCGAGGAAGCCCTCGAGTTCGGCGAGCGAGGACACCCGGGCCATCCCGTTGCGCAGTTCCGAGCCGGCCGGGAACCCGCGCATGTACCACGCGATGTGCTTGCGCATCTCGCGCATGCCGCGGTCCTCGCCGTGGTGGTCGGCCAGCAGCCGACCGTGCCGCAGCATGATCGCGGCGACCTCGCCGAGCGTCGGCGGCGTCGGGATCTGCTTGTCGTTGAGGGCGGCGCTGAGCTCGGCGAACAGCCACGGTCGGCCCAGGCAGCCACGTCCGACGACGACACCGTCGCAGCCCGTCTCGGCCATCATCTTCGCGGCGTCCTCGGCAGCGAAGATATCGCCGTTGCCGAGCACCGGGATGTCGGTGACGTGTTCCTTGAGCCGGGCGATCTCGCTCCAGTCGGCGGTGCCCGAGTAGCGCTGCGACGCGGTGCGGCCGTGCAGCGCGACGGCGGCGGCACCCTCCGCGGCGGCGATGCGTCCCGCGTCGAGGTGCGTGTGATGCTTGGCGTCGATGCCGATGCGCATCTTCACCGTCACCGGGATGTCGGTGCCCTCGGTCGCCTTCACCGCGGCGGCGACGATCTGCCCGAACAGGCGGCGCTTGTACGGCAGCGCCGAGCCGCCGCCCTTGCGGGTGACCTTGGGGACGGGGCAGCCGAAGTTCATGTCGATGTGGTCGGCCATGTTCTCGTCGACGATCATCTTCGCGGCGGCGTACGTGATCTCGGGGTCGACGGTGTACAGCTGCAGCGACCTGGGCGTCTCGGTGGGGCCGAACGTGGTCATGTGCATCGTCACCGGATGCCGCTCGACCAGTGCGCGCGCCGTCACCATCTCGCAGACGTACAGGCCCGACGTGCTTCCGGCGCGCTCGAGTTCGAGTTCACGGCACAGGGTGCGGAACGCGACGTTCGTGATGCCGGCCATGGGGGCCAGCACGACCGGGCTGCCCAGCTCGAGGGGGCCGATGCGAAGGGGTGACATGAAGACCTCGGGATAACTACTACGGGAGAAAAGACTGTGCCCGGTACCGAATCCGGTACCGGGCACAGGATAGCTGCAACGGGGCAGGTGGCGACCTGTCAGGAGGCCTTCTCGGCGCGCGCGGCCTCGCGGGCCAGCGACCGGTCGCGCATCTCCTCGAACTTGGTGGCCTGCTTCTCGAGATCCTCGAGGAATACCGCCAGTTCCTCGCGGGTGTCCTCGCCGCGCGCAGTGAAGTCGGTGCGATCGAAGACGTTCCACTTGCGGAGCACCGGCATCACGACCTCTTCGAGGTGCTGACGCAGGTCGTAGATGCCGTGCTTGGCCATCAGCACGCCGTTGCGGCGGAAGTTCGGCATACCGGCGCCGGGCATCTGGAAGTTCTTGATGATGTCGGTCACGGCCTTGAGTGTCTGATCGGGTGCGATGTCCATCGCCGCGCCACAGATGTTCCGGTAGAAGATCATGTGGAGGTTCTCGTCGGCCGCGATGCGCTGGAGCATCTTGTCGGCGACCGGGTCCTGGCAGGCCTTGCCCGTGTTGCGGTGCGAGACGCGGGTCGCGAGTTCCTGGAACGTCACGTACGAGACCGAGTGCAGCAGGCCTACGCTGTCGCCGGCCGGTGAGTTGTAGCCGTTGGTCATGTGGATCATGCGGGCGTTCTCGAGTTCCACCGGGTCGACGCCGCGGGTGACAACGAGGTAGTCGCGCATCACGATCCCGTGGCGGTTCTCCTCGGCGGTCCACCGGCCCACCCAGGTGCCCCAGGCGCCGTCGCGCGAGAAGTTCTCGGCGATCTCGCGGTGGTAGGAGGGGAGGTTGTCCTCGGTGAGCAGGTTGGTGATCATCGCGGCCTTGGCGACCTCGCCCAGGCGAGACTGCTCGGGATCCCAGTCCTCGCCGCCCATCGCGGCGAAGTTACGGCCCTCGTCCCACGGGACGTAATCGTGCGGATGCCAATCCTTGGCCATCGAGAGATGCCGATTGACGTTCTCTTCGGCAACAGGCTGCAGCTCCTGCAGCAGCTCGAGCTGGGTGAGATCCCGCGACATCCGATTCTGCCTCCGTAACGAGTTGGGGGACACGCATTCCTCGGGGAACGTACTGCAAACCTACGGTACCGTAGGTTCGAAGGGAAGGGGGCCGGGTGGCAGTGGATGCCGCTGCGTAATCCCCCTGGGGCGGCACGTCCCCTGTGGCCTCGCCGATACCGAGTTCACCGTGTCGTCTGTGTCGGACGTTACACGTCGGTGACCTTCGGGGAGCCCGTTTTCCACGCTTCTCCCCACTGTGAATCTGCTGTGAATCGGAGGAACCGCTCCGCGGCGAGCGGCAGTGGCCGTCCGCTCGCCCAGACGATGCCGATATCGCGTCCGGCGCCGCGCAGGGGGACGAGCGTCACGCCCTCGGGCCAGGCGTGCGGCTCCTGCCACGGCATCACCGCGACACCGAGCGACGCCGACACCAGGCCGCCGATGGTGGCCAGCTCGCTCGACTCGAAGACCACGGTCGGCACGACGCCCGCCTCGGCGCACAACTCGTCGAAGATGCGACGCATCCCGTAGTCCTCGTGCATCCCGATGAACGGTTCGTCGGCCGCGGCGCCGAGGTCCAGGCAGGTGCTGCTGCTCAGCGGGTGACCGGCCGGGACCGCGAGGGCGAGTCGCTGGTGTGTGACCGCGGCCCACTGGACCTGCGGCGTCCGCGGCCTCGGTGACACGAACGCCAGATCGTCGCGGCCCTCCACGACGCGGTCGACGAGGGCCTGGGCGGCGTCCTGGTAGAGGGAGAACGTGACCTTGGGGCGCTCGTCGCGATAGGCCCGCAGCACCTCCGGGACCAGCCAGGTTCCGAACGAATGCAGGAAGCCCAGCCGCACGGTTCCACCGTCGGGGCTGCCCAGTGTCGCGATCTCCCGCTGCGCTGTCGACAGCTCGGTGAGGGCCCGGCGTGCGTGCTCGAGGAGCACCCGCCCGCTGTCGTTGATCTCGAGCCGGCGTCCGTGGCGGTCGAACAGTGCGACGCCCAGGTCGCGTTCGAGCCGGGCCAGGCGACGCGACAACGTCGGCTGGGAGATGCGCAGCATGTCCGACGCGGCCGTGACCTGCTCGGTCTCGGCGAGTGCGACGAACCAGCGCAGGCTCTCGATCAGTTCCACCCCGCAAGCTTATGCACAGGATGCATCAACAGCTGTTGAGAAATGCATTTCCTTTGTCTACGTCGCATCGCGAAGATGGTCGACGGAGGCAGATGCATGAAGAACACGGTCGCGGGAGAGACGGTCGCGGGGGCGACGAACCCGCGCGACGATCGCCCGACCCGAGGATCGCGGGAGTACCGCGCGATCACCCTCGCGCTGTTCGCGGCCGGACTCACCACGTTCGTCTCGATGTACTCGGCGCAGGCGCTGCTGCCGGCGCTGACGGACGACTTCGGGGTGGCCCCGGCGGTGGCCGCGCTCGCGGTGTCGGTCACGACCGGCATGGTGGCCGTCGCGATCATTCCGGCGAGCGTGCTGTCGGAGCGTTTCGGCCGCACCCGGGTGATGGTGACCTCCGCGGCGGTGTCGAGTGTGCTCGGGGTGCTGGTGCCCCTGAGTCCGAGCATCGAGGTGCTGTTGGTCGGGCGGGCCGTGCAGGGGATGGCACTGGCCGGGATTCCGGCGGTCGCGATGGCGTACCTCGCCGAGGAAGTGGGCTCCCGCGATCTGGGATCGGCGATGGGTCGGTACATCGCGGGCACCACGATCGGCGGTCTCGTGGGCCGGCTCGTCCCGTCGGCGGTGCTCGACGTCGCGTCGTGGCGCTGGGCGATGGAGGCGGCGTCGGTGCTGGCGTTGGTGCTCGCCGTGGTCATGACCCGCAAGCTCCCACCGTCGCGCAACTTCCGGCCGCAGCGCGTGCATCCGCGCATCGTGCTCGCGAATCTGGCTGGACACCTTCGTAATCCGGCGCTCGCGACGCTGTTCTCCTTGGGGTTCCTGCTGATGGGCGGCTTCGTGTCCGCCTACAACTTCCTCGGCTTCCGGCTGCTCGCGGAGCCGTTCTCACTGCCCGAGGCGCTGGTGGGTCTGGTGTTCCTGATGTACCTCGCGGGCACCTACACGTCGGCTGCGGCGGGCGCCGCCGCGGACCGATTCGGGCGTGCGACGGTCCTGCTCGGTGCGGTGGCGGTGATGGCGGCCGGGCTGGTGATCACGCTGACGCCGTTGCTGCCGCTGGTCCTGCTGGGGATGCTGCTGTTCACCGGCGGCTTCTTCGCCGCGCATTCGGTGGCCAGCGGATGGGTGGGGTTGCTCGCCACCGAGCATCGCGCGGAGGCGTCGTCGATGTACCTGTTCTCGTACTACCTGGGGTCGAGTGTCGCCGGGGCCGCGGCGGGTGTCGCCTATGCGTGGGGCGGCTGRCCGGCGACGGTCGGGTTCGTCGGTGTGCTGCTGGTGATCGCAGTAGCGGGAGCCTCAGGGATGTTCCGGCAGTCGCGCCCCGGACCGGGTCGACGCGTCCGGGCGTCGGCCGGCGGGCCGGGACGTCGCGAGCACCGCGACGGCAGCGACGAGTAGCAGCAGTCCGGCGCCCGGTCCGGTGACGGTGCTCGGTGCGACGTCGGTGGCCAGCCCGACGACGAGCGCCACCACCGCGATCGCGGTGACTGCCACGCCCAGCGGGACCAGCCACAGGTCGCCGAACATTCGGGCCAACGGGAAGAAGTGGATACCGACACCGGCGCAGATCCACACCGCGGTCCACGCCCCGAGCCCGAGCGATCCCAGCAGAATCGCACCGGCGAAGAGGACCCCGAACTCGGCGCCCACGACGACGTTGTACCGCCGTCGTACCTGTGGATCGGCCATCGGAGTGTGTTCCCCGGTGCTGCGGACCGCCGTCATGATGCCCACGATCACGACGAGTCCGGCGACCACCTGACCCACCAGGAGCACCGTGCGGAGCCAGTCGGGCGCCTCGGCCGATCCCCAGCCGAACCACATGAAGGCGAAGAACCCCTCGATGACGGCGGTGATGCCGCGAGTGCGCGTGTTCGTGGTCGCCGGTGTTCGAGTCACCGCCCCATCGAACCATCGAGAGACCGCATCGTCCCGTCGAAAGTCTTGCGGCCGTGCGTGCGGGAGGCACACAATCGCGCCATGGTCGCGAACATGAGCCGACTGCAGCGGATCGTCGACGAACTGCCGGAGGCTCAGCGGGTCGATATCGAGGAGTGGGGTGGGCACCCCAGTTTCCGCGTGCGGGGCAAGAACTTCGTCTTCAGCGACGCCGACGCGACGAGCCTGTCGTTCAAGTTGCCTGTGGACGAGGCCGCAGCGGTCGTGGCGACCGAGTCCGGTATCGAGCCGGCCGGCTACGGACTGGGTCGACACGGCTGGGTCTCCACCGCGGTGCCGCCCGACGGCGGCGAGGAATGGTGGGCTCAACTGCGTGAGTGGCTACGCACGTCGTACACGCTGATCGCGCCGAAGACCCTGGCGCGCATCGTTCTCGCCGAGGACGGGGCGCCGACGACGGGAGGACCGAAGTGAGCGACACCTCCACCACCACACCGTCCAAGGCAGGGATGCCTCCGTGGGCGAGGAAGGCGATCTGGGCCGGGGTGATCCTGGCGGCACTGGTCGTCGCGTACTTCATCCTGGCCGCATTCCTGCCGCGCTGGTGGGCGCAGCGTGTCGGCTCGCTGTCGTCGGGCAGCTTTGCCCAGGGCATCACGTGGGGGCTGCTGTACGGGGCGCTGTGCACGGCGGTTCCGCTGCTGCTGTTCTATCTCGCGTGGCGCTCGCGTCATCGCAAGCACGCGCGGGTCTGGGTGTTCACGAGTCTGGTGCTCGGCCTCGTGTTCGCGATCCCGAACCTGCTGACGCTCACAGTGGTCCTGGGTGGCAGCAGTGCCGCGCACGCGGGTGAACGCACGCTGGACGTCGACGCGCCCGGGTTCCGCGGAGCGTCGCTGTGGGGAGCGATCATCGGTGTTCTCGTGTTCGCGGCCGTCGTGTTCCTCAACGTCCGGTACCGCAAACGCGGCGAGGAGTTGACGGAGTTGCGCGCCGATCTTCATCAGCGGGAGCCGGAGTCGTCGGGGGAGGCGCCGGGGCCAGAGATGTGATCGCCCGTCGCGCGAGGTCGGTCGGCGCGCCCTCGTCTTGCACCGAACCCGTCGTCGGCGCAGTCTGGGCAGGGGGCGCGTTTGTGAGGTAGAGCCGTGGATACCGAGGCCACTGAGATCACCGAGATCGCAGCCGACATCTTCCGTCTGTCGACGTTCGTCGACGACGCGAATCTGGTGATGAACCAGTTCCTGATCCTCGGCGAGGAGCCGTTGCTCTTCCACACCGGTCTGCCCGTACTGTTCCCCTCCGTCTCGGTCGCGGCCGCCCGATTGCTACCTGTCGAAACGCTGCGCTGGATCACGTTCGGACACGTCGAGGCCGACGAGAGCGGCTCGATGAACCGTTGGTTGGCAGCGGCTCCCGATGCCGAGGTGGCGCACGGTGCGATGGGGTGTTTCGTCCAGGTCGGATACCTCGCCGATCGCCCGCCCCGACCACTGCAGGACGGCGAGGTCATCGACATCGGTGGCCGCCGGGTGCGGCGTATCGAGACCCCGCACATTCCGCACGGCTGGGACGCCGGCCTGATGTTCGAGGAGACGACGTCGACGTTGCTGTGTGGGGACTTCTTCACCGCATTCGGCAAACTGCCCGCACAGACCGAACACGACATCGTCGAACCGGCGTTGGCCGCGGAGGACCTCGGGCACGCGACGGCGCTGACCCCGGCGCTCGGGTCGACGCTGTCCGAACTCGCCGACCTCGACCCGGCCGTGCTGGGACTGATGCACGGTCCGGCCTTCCACGGCGACTGCCCCACGGCGCTGCGCGAACTGGCGGTCGCGTACGACGAGCGCTTGAACGCCGAATTGGCTCGCCGGCGGCGCTGAGCCGAAATCGTCCGGGACCGTGGGCCCTTCGTCCCTCGTTCGTGGGTCCTTGCTCCCGATATCCGCGTCAGGCCTTCCGTGACCCGGTGCGGTGTGGTGATCTGTTGATGCCTCTTCGCGCAGAGGTCGACCGTCGGTTTCGGGTGCTGTCGACGGTTCTGCTGGACGCCCCGTCAGTCTGGAGACGGGGCGTTCGCCATTTCTTCCCGATGAGGGCCCTTCGTCGAACCCTCGGGGGAGGGCGGTCGTCGGTGTACGGTGCGGCACACTCTCCCTCGCCGGTACACCGACGGCCGGATACTCCGGCGCTGCACCGATCCTCGTCGTGATCGCGATTGTCGGGGGCGAAGTTCCCACGAGCCGGCGGATCCCACTAGACTGCTGCCCGCACGCCCCTATAGCTCAGTTGGTAGAGCTACGGACTTTTAATCCGCAGGTCGTAGGTTCGAGCCCTACTGGGGGCACTCAGACCCCCGCCAGGATTTTCCTGGCGGGGGTTTTCTGCTCTCGGTGTTCCGGGTGATGCGCGGCATCGGTCGACGAGTTGATTCGACGCGCGGTGCGGCCGCTTCCGCGGCCGGAGCTTTCCGCTGCCCGGATACGAGATGCCCGTATGTGCGGCGCCGGGGAATTCCGGCTGTGGAACGGCTCGGGTGCGCACCCCCTGCAGCACACCCGAGCCGGGAAAATTATACCATTCGGTGTGTTTTTGGGCCTGTGTCGTCGAAGCCCGAGGTCAGGGCATTGCTGTTTCGGACCCGGGCACAAGGGGACTAGTCTGGTTTTCGGGCGGGTGGCAGCTGGCCGATCAATCGGCCGGCGTTACGGCTTTCGGAGGCGAGTAGCGCAATGGCACGTCAACAGGAACGTGCGCGGCGGACTCGCGCTGCGATCGTGGAAGCGGCCGCAGTCGAGTTCAGCAAGCGCGGATACGCGGCAGCGTCGGTGAATGCAATCCTCGAGGGTTCGCACGCGACCAAGGGCGCGATGTACTTCCACTTCGAATCGAAGGAGGAGCTCGGGCGCGCGGTGCTGGGCGCCGCTCTCGAAAAGTTCAAGGAGACGACGGACCGGTGGATGAGCCGGACGGATCTCGACCCCTTCGAGGTACTGCACGGTCTCATCGACGACGTTGCGCGGATGTTCCTGTCCGACGCGATCGTGCAGGCGGAGTTCCGGTTGATCATCGAGCCGGAGTTCTACTCCGACGTGCAGAACGGCGGGGCGAGCGTGTGGGGTGGTTCCGCTCACGAGTTGGTGGAGAGGGCCAGCCGCGAGGGGTTGGTCCGGGAGGGCGCCGACGCGGAGAAGTTCACGCGGGTCCTCGCGGCCGGTCTGGCCGGCCAGCGGTACATGTCCGACCTCACGGCGCAGGAGGTCGACCTGCGGGCAAGGTTCGAGGAGACGCTCGAGGTGGTTCTCGCGGGGATGGCGTCGGAGGCGTGGCTGGAGAAGTGGCGCCGTGAGGGATGGCCGGTGGAGACGGTTGCCGCAGGGCCGGAGTGATTCCGCCTTTGCGGCCCCTGATCAGGCGATTTGTGGTTTGCGAAATCGGTGCCCTAAGCTATGCAAGCTCCCAACGGAACGCCGTTGAGGGTACTGGCCGGAGCAATCCGACGGGCCCCCTTCGTCTAGCGGCCTAGGACGCCGCCCTTTCAAGGCGGTAGCGCGGGTTCGAATCCCGTAGGGGGTACGCTTCGCTCGTTGAAGTACGCAGTACAGTTGAATAGCAGTAACAGCAAGGCCCTGTGGCGCAGTTGGTTAGCGCGCCGCCCTGTCACGGCGGAGGTCGCGGGTTCGAGTCCCGTCAGGGTCGCTTTGTCTCACCGGAAACGGTGGGGCGCGATAGGCATTCGGTTCGGGTGCCGTCCGGCCAGGTAGCTCAGTTGGTACGAGCGTCCGCCTGAAAAGCGGAAGGTCGCCGGTTCGATCCCGGCTCTGGCCACCACAGGAAGTCGACAGACTCCGCAACGAGGATGACAACTCGATCGCGGAGTCTTCGCATGCAAGCCCTTGCATGTGCCGGCTCCCGTGGCAGCAGTACAGTTCCACCAGCAGTAACAGCAAGGCCCTGTGGCGCAGTTGGTTAGCGCGCCGCCCTGTCACGGCGGAGGTCGCGGGTTCGAGTCCCGTCAGGGTCGCTCATTCGAGTCGGAAACGGTTCGATGCGACAGACATTCGTTCGGGTGTCTTCCGGCCAGGTAGCTCAGTTGGTACGAGCGTCCGCCTGAAAAGCGGAAGGTCGCCGGTTCGATCCCGGCTCTGGCCACCACTTCGAGTACCGAGCTTGTCCTCGGTCTTCTTCCCTCATCCCTCGGCGATTCGTGCCGAGATCATCCGTGTCGCCCCCGCGAGCAGCGGCAGGGCCCGCTGCAGCTGATCCGTGTGGACCCGGCCGCGCAGCGAGATGCAACCCAGTTGGGCCGAATCGGTTTCGCCGGAGCACATGGCGGCGGCAACTGACAGCACGCCGGACGGATCGGTGTCCCAAGCCCGGCCGCTGCGGGTCCTGATGATCCCCAGTTGCCGATGCAGGTCCGACAGCGCCGCCGGCGCCAGCGCACCCCGATACAGCGCGTCGACGTGCTCCGGGGGCAACAGCGCGAGCATCGAGCGCCCCTCGACGGTGCGATCCGCTCGGCTGCGGTCACCGACGCGTGTGGCGATGGAGTCTGCGCAGCGTCCGCCGACCTTGTCCAGCCACACGATGTCACGGCCGTCGAGCACCGACAGGTGCGTGATCAGTCGCGTCCGCAGATGGAGTTGATGCAGGTGTGGGGCGGCGACGGCCCGAAGTTCGTCGCGTTCGGTGCTGCGCCCGAGGGCGATCGCCCGCCAGCCGAGGCGGTATCCGAAGCGGTTGTGGCGAAGCCAGTTCAGTTGGGTGAGCTGGTCCAGGATCCGATGTGTGGTGGACCGGGGGATGCGGGTCAGCTGGACCAGTTCTTCCGCGGTCAGCCGGGTGCCGGCGCCGTCGAACTGATCGAGGATCAGCGTGATCCGCTCGGCCATGGTCGGTGGCACGCTCGAAGCCGAGACATCCAGGTTGTCGTCGATGACAGTCACGTGTCCTCCAATCGCCGGCCGAGTCGGAGATCCGGTCCATTGAGTAATACCGAGTAATAC
>NZ_JBFRDL010000044.1:0-74662 GCF_052113525.1 Rhodococcus sp. TAF43 | reverse complement strand
GTTCTCGCCTGATCACCACCGCGCTGCACGAACTCGAGCGCCGCGACGGCTCGACCGCCCTGATCACGATGTGCGCGGGCGGCGCACTCGCGACGGGCACCATCATCGAGCGGATCTAGTCGTGCGGCCGCGTCGATGAACCGGCGAGGCCGCCGCTAGTCGCCGTGGCCGCCACCGTTCCGACCACCGAAAGCCGCCCCGATTACCCTGGCACCACTCCTTACTTCGGAGTAAGTTCCGGGTATGGCCACGTACATCGTCACGGGCGGCACCGGGTTCCTCGGCAGACACACGATCGAACGGCTGCTCGAGCGCGATCCTGCCGCCGAGATCCACGTCCTGGTCCGCCCCGGGTCGGTGTCGAAGCTCGAACGCATGTCGCACTCGTGGCCGGACGGCGACCGCGTCCACGCGCTGGTCGGGGACCTCACCGAGCCCGGACTGGGACTCGACGCCCCACCTCCGGACGCCGACCACGTGCTGCATCTCGGCGCGATCTACGACCTCACCGCCGGGGACGAGCAGGCGGCGACGAACATCGACGGCACCCGATCGGTGATCGAGCTGACCGCCCGGATCGGCGCGACGCTGCACCATGTCTCGTCGATCGCGGTGGCCGGCGATCACCGCGGACGGTTCACCGAGAGCGACTTCGACCTGGGCCAGGGATTCCCGACGCCGTACCACCGCACCAAGTTCGAGGCCGAGCGGCTGGTGCGCGCGTCGACGGTGCCGTGGCGCATCTACCGGCCGGCGGCCGTGGTGGGCAGCTCGGTCACCGGCGAAATGGACAAGATCGACGGGCCGTACTACTTCTTCCCCGCCCTCGCCGCACTCGCGAAGCTTCCGTCCGTCCTTCCCGTCGCGGTCCCGAGACTCGGATACACCAACGTGGTTCCGGTGGACTTCGTCGCGGCCGCGATCGTCGAACTCATGCTCCGTCCCGGCCTCGACGGCCGCGCCTTCCACCTCGTCTCTCCCGAGTCGCAGCCGGTCCGGCAGATCTACGCCGCGCTCGCCGACGCCGCCCACGCGCCGACACCGGTAGCCGATCTACCCGGCGCCCTGGCCGCGCCCCTGCTGAACCCACCGGATCGGATACGGCCCGCCCGCAACCTCGTGCTGCGTCGCATGGGCATCCCGCCGGTGCTGCTCGACCATCTCACCCTGCCGACCCGGTTCACCACCGAGCAGACCCAGGAAGCACTGCAGGACAGCGGAATCGCAGTACCCCCGTTCCCGTCGTACGCGGCGAGGCTGTGGTCGTACTGGCGTGAGCACCTCGACCCCGACCGGGCCCGCCGCGACGATCCGGCCGGTCCGCTCGTGAACCGTCACGTCGTCATCACCGGCGCCTCCTCCGGCATCGGACGGGCCGCCGCGATCGCCACCGCCGCGAAGGGCGCGACCGTGCTGCTTCTCGCTCGTCGCGCCGACGAACTGGACGCCGTGGTGTCGCAGATCCGCGAGGCCGGCGGGTCCGCGTTCGGGTACCCGTGCGACCTCACCGACACCGAGGCGGTCGACCGTACCGTCAAGTCGATCCTCACCGAACACGATCACGTGGACATGCTCGTGAACAATGCGGGTCGGTCCATCCGCCGAGGCCTCTACCGCTCGACCGACCGCCTGCACGACTTCGAGCGCACCATGGCCGTCAACTACTTCGGGGCTGTCCGCATGGTCCTCGCGCTGCTACCGCACATGCGCGAGCGACGCTTCGGCCACATCGTCGACATCAGCACCGCCGGCGTCCAGGCCCGGACGCCGCGGTTCGCGGCCTACGTCGCGAGCAAGTCCGCGCTCGACGCCTTCGCCGACGTGGCCGCGGCCGAGACCCTGTCGGACGGGATCACGTTCACCACGATCCACATGCCGCTCGTGGAAACCCCGATGATCGCGCCGACCGGGCAGTACAACGCCGGCCGCGCGGTGAGTGCCGAGAAGGCTGCGGCGATGGTGGTCCGCGCCCTGATCGAACGCCCCAAGCGCATCGACGTCCCCATCGGAACCCTGGCCGAGTTCGGTGCCATCTTCGCGCCGCGAATGAAGGACCTCGCACTATCTCGGATGTATCACGCCTTCCCGGACTCCCCGGCCGCCCGCGGCGAGGCCGGCCCCGCACCCCGGCCGGAACCCCTCCTCGAGGCCCCGCGGGACGCCCGCCGACCGACCGGTCCGACAGCGTCGGCGGCCCGCTTCGCCCGTCGTCTCACCCGACTGGTTCCGGGCGTGCACTGGTGACGCATATGCGCTGGTGAACCGCCCTATTTCGCCCCGAAGATCRCACAGAATTTCGATTCCGAACGAGCCGCCGAGTTCGCCAAACCGTCTTTCGCTGTGCTAAGCAAGATAGGGGACCAACGAAAATAGGGAGAAGACTTTGACGCCAAGGATCGCGATTTTGGGAGCCGGTCCGAGCGGCCTCGCACAGTTGAGGGCATTCGAGTCGGCACGTAAATCAGGTCTTGGGTCGATGCCCGAAATTGTTTGTTACGAAAAGCAGAGCGATCTGGGCGGCATGTGGAACTACACGTGGCGCACCGGGCTCGACCAAAACGGCGAACCAGTGCACGGAAGCATGTACCGCTTCCTCTGGTCGAACGGACCGAAGGAATGCCTGGAGTTCGCCGACTATTCTTTCGAGGAACATTTCGGCCGACCGATTCCGTCGTACCCGCCGCGTGCCGTCGTACACGACTACATCATGGGCCGGGTCGATCAGAGCGACGTGCGCAAGTACATCCGCTTCGACACCGCCGTCCGCTGGGTGGAGTACGTCGAACCCGAGAGCGAGGGTGACACCGGAACGTTCGCGGTGACCGTCGCCGACCACAAGTCCGGCTCGCTCGAGACCGAACTCTTCGACTATGTCGTGGTCGGAACCGGACATTTCTCCACTCCGAATGTTCCGCACTTCGAGGGCCTCGACGACTTCCCGGGCCGCGTGCTGCATGCTCACGACTTCCGTGACGCCCGAGAATTCACAGGTAAACGGCTTCTGCTGATCGGCAGCAGTTACTCGGCCGAGGACATCGGGACGCAGTGCTTCAAGTACGGCGCCGCCGAGGTCACCTTCAGCTACCGCTCGGCGCCCATGGGCCACGACTGGCCCGAGGGCTTCTCCGAGGTGCCCGTGCTGACCGGGATCGACGGCCACACCGCACGTTTCCAGGACGGCAGCACCCGCGAGGTCGACGCGATCGTCCTGTGCACCGGCTACCAGCACCACTTCCCGTTCCTGCCCGACGAGCTGGCGTTGCGCACGAACAACCGCCTGTACCCGACCGGCATGTACAAGGGCGTCGTCTCGCAGGAGAACTCGCGTCTGTTCTTCCTCGGCATGCAGGACCAGTACTTCACGTTCAACATGTTCGATGCGCAGGCCTGGTTTGCGCGCGACGTCATTCTCGGCCGGATCGAATTGCCAGACACCGAGACGCGGGAACGGGATATCCAGGAATGGCGGGCCCGCGAGGAAGAACTTTCGACTGCCGTCGAGGAAATCGATTTCCAGGCCGCTTACATTCGCGATCTGGTGGATCGGACCGACTACCCCGAATTCCACGTCGAAAAGCAGGGCGAGCTTTTCAAGCAGTGGAAGAAGGACAAGAAGGCCGACATCATGGGCTACCGGAATTGCAGCTACGTGTCGACGCTGACCGGCACGATTGCCCCGCCGTTGCACGACGAGTGGCTGAACATTCTCGACGATTCCGCGGAATCGTTCCTGAACAACGATTTCGGCACGGGCGATTCGGCGAAGCAGGATTCACCCGCGCCGCGGAACGTGACGCCCATCGGACCTCGGATCACGCGTGCGCACCCGCCGCGGACCGAACGCTCGACCGAACTGTCCGGCTGAGCCGACGTCGCTAGGAACTCCCCGCCGGCACCTCGGCGGGGAGTTCCTGCATGCTCACCGCCACCACCGGCCGCACGAGCTTGGCCTCGGCGCCGCAGCTCGCGGGGCGGGCCGCGAGCTCCCGCTGCTCGAGTGAGACTCGCCACCGTCGACCGTCGCGGTGTGCCACCACCGGATCGGCGGTCCGTTCGTCGACCACCAGCTCGTCAGTACGGGCCGGCACGTCCTGTCGCACCGTCACCTCGGCGACCTGGCCGCGCGGGCTCCAGATGCTCCGTCCCCGCAGTCCCGGCAGGTACACCCGACCGTCCGCGGCGGCCCGGACGGCCCGCGCGCTGTCGTCCGGGCCCAGCCGCCCGTACGTGTTGCCGCTGGGCAGCAGGATCAACGACGGCGCGAACCGGTGGCCACCGGTGTGCGAGCACTCCCACACGGCGTCGCCGAACTCCGCGGTGAGCGCCGCCGCCACCGGACGTCCGAGCACCGCGCAGCACTGATCCCTTTTGCCGTGCGCGCACACCAGCACCACCGGCCCGGGCACCCGCTCCCCCAGCCCGGGTGCGCGGCCACGAACCTGCATCAGATCGACGTCGAGCAGGTCGGAGACATCTCCGATTTCGAGGCGCTCGCACCACGAGTGGTCCGGGTGCGAGTTCGCCAACAGCACCGTGCGACCGCCGCGCGCCACCTCGCTGCGTCCGGGACGGCGGATGAACATGATGCGCACCCCCGCCGCGTCGGCGCGGTCCGCCAGCTCACCGGCCAGTTCCGCGCCCAGCGCGGTGCCGTCGAGGACGTCGCGGCCCCACGCGCCCGGGTACTCGATGCACACCCAGCCCGCGACCTGAGCCGCGGTGCCCGGCAGCGGTTCGTCCGCCGACAGCACGGAGCACGTGTTGGGGCCGGCCTGCGGTACCGATTCACTCACCCCGCCATTGTGTACCGGCGCTCACTCGTAGAACCTGCGGCCCTCGGCGAACTGTTCGACGAAGGTGGCGATCCGCCGGGCCCGCGTCTCGGGACGCTTCGCGTCCTGGATTCGGTACAGCGCCGCGAATCGGTTGCGACTGTCGAGGGTCGCGAAGAACGCCTCCGCGGCCGGGTTCGCGGCGAGGGCGTCGAGCAGGTCCTGCGGCACCTGTGCCGTCTTCGGCCCCGCGTACGCCCGGTCCCACCGGCCGTCGGCCTTGGCCGCCTCCACCGCCGCCAGCCCCTCCGGTTCCACCAGGCCGCGCTCGATCAACGCCTCCACGGCATCCCTGTTGCGCTCGGACCAGGGGCTGCGGGCGGTGCGCGGCGTGAACCGCTGCACCCGGAAGTCCTCGTCGAGCCTGCGGGCCTGACTGTCGATCCAGCCGAAGCACAGCGCAACCTCGACCGCCTCGGCGTACGTCACGGACGTGTGCCGAGAATCCTTGCGGGCGATCTTCACGAGCACACCGGGCGACGACACGTTGGCGCGCAGCCACTCTCGGAACTCGGCCTGGTCGGCGAAGTACTCGACGGGCAGTTCGGCCGCCACGATCAGCGCCTCGCCCAGACCCGCACGAAACCCTGCGCCAGATACGCGAAGGCGCCGAGCCCGAGGACCCACTTGGTGGTGCTGACCGCGGTGGCGGCCCGCACGGTGGTGTCGCTGATGCGGTCCCGGTGATCGAGCAGGTAGAGCCCGGCGACGTTCTCGACGTAGTCGCCCGCGGCCGCGGCGACGGGAGCCGCGAGCAGCATCCGCTTCGTCGCCGGGGACAGCGGCGTCAGCTCGTCGAGCCGCCGGGCCCCCACCCGCAGCGCGGTGGCGTAGATGACGGGGTGCACGAAGTCCGGGTAGAAGTGGCTGCGGTAGCGCGCGATCTCGCCCGCGTCCATGCCGTCCAGCACCGCCCGGTACGCCCGCGCCGACGGCGCCGTCTGCGTCTTCAGCAGCTTCACCCCGACCGGGCCGAGCAGGCGCGCGATGTTGGCCTGCGACACGACATACGCCACCGACCACGCGATGAGCTTCCGATCTGCACGAAGGAATGCCATGTCCCGCATACTGCCACGCGGGACCGACGTCAGTGCGCCATCAGGAACGGCAGGACCGCGGCCTCGAAGTCCCGGTACCGGTCGCGATGGATGCTGTGCCCGCTCGTGAACGACACCACCTCGCAGTCGCGGATCGCGGTGACCGCGGCGTCGAGCAGCACCGGATCCACCATGCCGGTGGGGCCACCGCGCAGGATCAGCGTCCGCGCCTCGATGTCCGGGAGCCGTTGCCACCACGACGGATTGGGCTCGTGGAACTGGGTGAGCGCCGACGCCGTCATCGACCGGTCGAACGCCCACACCGCCCGCGGGCTGCGCAACATGCTGGAGGCGGCGTGCCACAGTTCCACCAACGACGGCAGCCTGCCGCCGAAGTTCGGGATCGGATCGCCGGGGCGCAACGGCAACGGTGCTTCCTCGAGCACGAGGCGACGGACCAGGTCCGGACGCTGCTGCGCGACCAGCGAGACGGCGTGCCCGCCGAGCGAGTGCCCCACCAGGTCCACGCTGCCGAAGCCGAGGTCCTCGCACAGGCCGAGAATGTCGTCGCCGAACTCCCCGAACAGGTACGACTCGGCGTGCGCGCTGCGGCCGTGACCGCGCAGGTCCACCGCCAGCACCCGCCGCCCACGACCGGCGACGGCCCGCGCGAACCGGTCCCACGTGCGACTGTCGCCGCCCATCCCGTGCACCAGGATCACCGGAACAGGATGTGCCACAGCAGATCCTGTGGCACCACTGTCGCGGTAGGCGATCGTGTGGCCACTCCGGGTGACTGTCGTCTCGGTCATCTCCACGATCATCGAGCGTAATCGTGCTCCCGTTCCGGAACCGAGCGGGTCAGCCGTTGCGGTTCGAGCTTCAACCGGCGCAGCAACTGTGCGTTCGCCGCGACGACGACGGTGGACGCCGACATCAGGATCGCGCCCACCTCCATCGGCAGCACGAACCCGACCGGCGCGAGGACACCGGCCGCGAGCGGCACCGAGATCACGTTGTAGCCCGCCGCCCACGCCAGGTTCTGCACCATCTTCCGGTACGTCGCGTGGGACAGTTCGATCACCGACACCACCGCACGGGGATCGTCGCTGACCAGCACCACCCCGGCCGACGCGATCGCGACGTCGGTGCCGGCACCGATCGCGATGCCGACGTCGGCCTGCGCGAGCGCGGGCGCATCGTTGACGCCGTCGCCCACCATCGCGACCCTGCGCCCCGCGGCCTGCAACTCCTTGACCTTGGCGCCCTTGTCCTGCGGCAGCACGCCGAGGTCGTCGCCCACGGCCCGCGCGACCGCCTCCGCATCGCCGGTGAGCATCACGACGCGTACCCCGCGGGCATGCAGCGCCTCGATCGCGTCGCGAGACTCGGGCCGGATCTCGTCGGCCAGCGCGACCGCACCGATCACCCGACCGTCGCGGAGCACGTGCAGCACCGTCGAGCCGTGCGACGCCCACTCCTCCGTCTCGGGCAGGGCGGACGCACGGTGGCTGTGGAGCATGCCGGGCCCGCCGACGCTGACGCTCGCGCCGTCGACGGTAGCCGTGACGCCGACGCCGTTGCGGGCCTGAAACTCGGTGGCCTGCGGGACGTGCAACCCGCGATGCTCGGCGGCCGCGACGATCGCGCGGCCCAGCGGATGCTCGCTGTCGCGCTCCACCGCGGCCGCGAGCGCGATGACGGTGCCGTCGTCCCGTCCGGCGACCGCGGTGGCCGCGACCAGCGCCGGTTCGCCCTTGGTGAGGGTGCCGGTCTTGTCGAACAGCACGGTGTCGACGGTGCGCATGGCCTCGAGCGCACGCCGGTCGGTGATCAGCACACCGGCACGGGCCGCGCGCTCGGTCGCGATCGACACCACCAGCGGAATCGCCAGACCGAGGGCGTGCGGGCACGCGATGACCAGGACCGTGATGGTCCGGGTGATGGCCTCGTCGGGGGTACCGAAGATCGACCACACCGCCAGCGTGACCACCGCGGCGCCCAGCGCGAACCAGAACAGCATGGCCGCGGCCCGATCGGCGAGGACCTGCGCCCGCGACGACGAGTTCTGTGCCTCGGCGACCAGACGCTGGATGCCGGCGAGCACGGTGTCGTCGCCGACCGCGGTGATCTCGATCCGCAGCGCGGAATCCGTCGACACCGTGCCCGCGACGACCGTGTCGCCCAGCCCGCGGCGCACCGTGCGGGACTCGCCGGTGATCATGGATTCGTCCAGGTCACCGGCGCCCTCGACGATCCGGCCGTCGGCGGGGATGCGGCCGCCGGGGCGCACCATCACGACATCGCCGGCCACGAGATCGGCGGTCGAGACCGTGGTGACCGCGCCGTCGTCGCCGATGCGCTCGGCCTCGTCGGGCAGCAGGGCGGCGAGCGAATCCAACGCACTCGAGGCCTGCCCCAGCGACCGCATCTCGATCCAGTGCCCGAGCAGCATGATCACGATGAGGAGGGCCAGTTCCCACCAGAAGTCCAGGTCGTGGCCCAGGATGCCGAGGCTCGACCCCCACGACGAGACGAATGCGACGGTGATCGCGAGCGCGATCAGCAGCATCATCCCGGGCTGCCGGGCACGGAGTTCGCTCACCGCGCCGGTCAGGAAGGGGCGGCCGCCCCACACGAACATGACAGTGCCGAGCAGCGGCGAAATCCATTCCACCGCAGGGTTGTCCGGCAACGTGTAGCCGACCAGATCCGCGAACATCATGTTCGCCCCGACGACGGGGACGGACAGAATCAGCATGATCCAGAAGAGCGTGCGGAACTGGGCGACGTGATCACCGTGACCGGAGTGCCCGCCGTGACCGGCGTGACCTGAATGATGCGCGTGTTCCGAACCCTCGTGACCGGAAGTATCCGCCGCGTGGTGTTCGTGAACTGCTTCTCCACTTGGGTTCATACCCACCGAAGGTATACCCCCCATGGGTATAGGGCAAGGGTGAATCGGCTACTCGTAGATGCCCTCCACACCCCACCTTCCTCCCTCGCAGATCAGAAGCAACGCCCGCGACTCGGCGAGCAGCACCTGCGCGCGCGCGGCCGCCCGCGCCGCCGAGACGTCCCACCAGCGTTCGTCCACCGGCCACGGTCCCGCCCACCCCTGCACCTCCCAGTCCCGGCTCCCCCACCGCAGCCGTGCGGGAACGGCGCTGAACTCCCCCCGCTCGGTGACCTGCACCGCACCACCCGCGCGGTCCTCGAGCGACACCGTCGGGATGTTCGGCAGCACCGTCGCCGGCGCCGGTTCGGGGAGTCGTCCCGGCCACGGCGCGGTGGGGTCGGATTCCGGTACCAGCTCGTCTCCCAACGGCACCAACGTGATTCGTTCCGCCGGCCCCCGACCGCCACTGAGCACACCCACCCGCACCGATTCGCCGCCGAGCAGACCCTGCACGCRGATCAGGGCCCGGCGGGCTCGTTCGTCCCCCTCTCCGACACCACCCCAGAGCCCCAGTTGCAGGGCCCCGGCAGCCACCACCTCCACCGGTTCGAGACGCAGGACGCTGATCCCCGCGGTGGGCCGGGACCCACTGCGGCCGGTGAGCCAACCGTCCAACTGCCAACGCACCCGGTCCGCGGTGCCCTCCGGCGTCAGCGGTTCGGCGCACCGCCACGTCCGGGTCAGGTGCTCACCGTTGCCGGTGGTCGCCGACACCTGTAGTCGCGTACACACGACCGCGGCGCCCGACAGTTTCGCGTGCAGCCGCTCGGCCATGGCCCGGCCCGCGAAGGCCGCGGCGTCGATCCGGTCGATCGGCGGATCACACTGCTGCTCCACCTCCAGGTCGGGGGGCAGCGCCCGCGCCGACGGTGGGCGTTCCGGTTCGCCGCGGGCAGTCCGGTGCGCGTGGACGGCGTCGGCGCCGAACCGCGACGCCACATCCACCCCGGACAGCGCCGCGAAGGATCCGACGGAGCGCAGCCCGAGTCGGCGCAGCAGATCGACCAGGTCGGCCCGGTCCGCTGCCGCGAGGCTGGGTTCGGCCGCGATCTCGGCGATCGGCAGCGGGGCCAGAAACCGCGCCCCCGCCCCGGCCGGCACCAGCGCCGCGTGGCGCGCCGCGATCACCGCGGTGGACAGTTCGTCGGCGATGCCGATCTGACACTCCGCACCGGCCGCCGCCACCACGTCCACCAACCGTTCGGCCGCGGCCTCCTCCGAGCCGAAGTACCGGCTCGCGCCGCGAGCCGTCAACACCAGCAGACCGGGGCGCAGCACCTCCACCCCGGGCGCGGCCTCGTCCACGGCGGCAGCGACGGGCTCGAACAGCCGCGCGTCACGCTCCGGATCGGCCTGCGCCACATGCAGTTCCGGACAACGCGCCTGCGCCTCCCGACGCCGCAGCCCACGACGCACCCCGTCCGCCCGGGCCGGCGCCGAGCACGCGATCACCCGATTGGCCAGCAACACCGCCACCGGCCGGGTGGCCGGCAGATCCGCCGCCGCGGCCGCGGCCACCGCGGGCCAGTCCGGGCACCACACCGCCAGCACCCGCGAGCTCACAGCGCCACCACGTCCGGCGTGAGCGCGACCGCCTCCGGCACCCACTCGACGCGCCCCTGCATCGAACGCACATCCAGGCACGTGGTCCGCGGCCGGAAGGCCCGCCCCTGCGCCCGCACCGCCAACCGGACCGAACACACCCGGCCACGTCCGACGTCCGCGCCGCGCCCCACCCCGTCGTAGCCGCGCACCTGCGCGTCCAGCCGGACCTCCGCCCCGCCCCAGTGCCCGTCGGTGACCACCAACGTGGACTGCTTGCTGCGCGCGCGAGCCACCACGGCCCGGGCCCGCGACGGCGGCACCGACATCCCACCCAACCCCAGAACCACCAGGTCCATGCCGTCGAGCAGAACCGCCGCCACCTCCACCGGGTCCGGCCCCGGATCCGGCACGAACGCCATCCGCCGCAACTGAGCGCCCATCTCGGTGGCGGCGAGCAGCCCGAGCTGCGGACGACCGATCACCGCGACGTGCCCACCCGCCGCCGTCACCGACGCCAGCAGCCCCAGGAGCAGCGACGACGCACCGGAAACGGAGACCACGGAACCGCGCGCCAGTCCGCCCTGCGGCAGGAGCGCGGCCAGCGGCCCGGGCACCGGCAGTACCCGCCGCGGACGCACTGCCGCGTCGACGACACTCGATTCGCCCTTCGCCGGCACCGCCGCGATCCGCCGACGCAGGTATTCCAGGCGCTGCTGACGCGTCAGGCCCGACAACCCCGACAACCCCGACAACCCCGATAACTCCGACACCCCCGATAACTCCGACACCCCCGACAACTCGGCGGAGACGGAAGGCGGGGATACAGGCAGCTGGGCTGGTTCGGTCATATCTGCTCCCCGGGGCACACTTCTGGTTCTTCCGATGTTCGGCGCGCACGGGGAAGACGCGGCACACAGTCTATTCGAACATGTTTTCGAATCAGTTCCAGTAAAGCTCCTGCGCGTCAGCACGTCAAGACGAACCCCGCCGATCCACTAACCTCGAATACGTGACTGATCAGGAACCCACCCGAGCAGGCCGACGAAGCCGGGCGGTCATCGGGCCGGACTACCTGATGGCGGGCAGATACCGGCTGCGCTCCAAGCTCGGCGGCGGCGGCATGGGCGCGGTGTGGCTCGCGCACGACACGCTGCTCGACCGCGAGGTCGCCGTGAAACAGGTCACCTCCACCATCGGCATGGACGAGGCGGCGGCCCGCACTGTCCGCCAGCGGGCCCTACGCGAGGGCCGCAACGCCGCGCAGCTGTCCCACGAGCACGCGATCGCGATGTACGACGTCGCGGTCGAATCCGGCGAGCCGTGGCTCGTCATGGAGTACCTGCCGTCGCGCAGCCTCGCCGAGGCCATGAATCTCGCGGACACCCTGCCGCCCCTCGAGGTCGCGCAGATCGGTGCGCAGATCGCGGCCGCGCTCACGGAGGCGCACGCGGCCGGCATCCTGCACCGCGACATCAAGCCGGGCAACATCCTCGTCGCCGACCGCGGCGARGCCCTCGGCATCGTCAAGATCAGCGACTTCGGGATCGCCCGCGCGAAGGGTGACGCGCCCAGCGGCAAGCCGGGGGTCATCACCGGAACGCCCGCCTACTTCGCCCCCGAGGTCGCCCGCGGCGACGACCCCACCGAGGCCAGCGACGTCTTCTCGCTCGGCGCGACGCTGTACACCGTCGTCGAGGGCCAACCCCCGTTCGGCCTCGACACCGATCCCATCGCGCTGCTGCACCGGGTCGCGAAGGCCGAGATCTACCGACCGAGCCTCAGCGGTCCGCTCACCGACACGCTGCTGCACCTACTCGAGCCCGACCCGGCCCGCCGCCCCACGATGGCGCAGGCCCGCGACGCCCTCGCCGCCGTCGCACTCGGATCCGACGCCGGGACCGGGGCGGCCGCCGCCGACACGCTGATCGGCGCACCGGTGAAGGCGGCCGACGGCACGGTCCCCAACTGGGCCTACCGGTCGGCCCCGGCACCGATCCCGCGCCGCCGCATGGCCTCGACCACTGCGACGGATCTTCCTGCCGCGCAATCGAACACACCGTTGGGTGCGGTTCCGCGTCCCGCGGGGCGGGCGTGGCTCCGTCAGCTCACCGACGGTCTCACCGGCCCGCAGGCCCCGACCGACACGCGCGGCAAGATCGTCGCGGCCGCGCCGCTCGCGATGGCCGTCATGGTCGGCATCATCGTGCTCGCGTTCGTCGTGGTGCTGATCGTCGCGCTGGTTCTCTGAGACAGCGTCCCGGTAACGACTTCTCAGTCGCGACGGCTCAGTCGATGCGGCGCCGGTGCGCCCACCGGGTGAGCGCATTTCGATTGGACTGCTGCGTCTTTCGCAGCACGTTCGACGCGTGGGTCTCCACGGTCTTCACCGAGATGACCAACTCCTCGGCGATCTCACGGTAGGTGTACCCGCGGGCGAGCAGGCGCAGCACCTCGAGTTCACGCGGGGTGAGCGAGTCCAGTTCCGGATCCAGAGGAGGCTCCGGAACATTCGAACGTCCGGTGAACGAGTCCAGCACGAAACCCGCGAGCCTCGGGCTGAACACCGCGTCGCCTCCGGCCACGCGGCGGACACCGTCCGCCAGTTCGGCACCCGAGATCGTCTTCGTCACATACCCGCGGGCGCCGGCCCGGATCACCGCGATCACGTCCTCGGCGGCGTCGGACACACTCAGCGCCAGACAGACCGGGCCCGAGTCGATTCCGTTCAGCACCGCGACGCCGCCCCCGTCGGGCATGTGCACGTCGAGTAACACCACCTGGGGACGCAGCGCGTTGATGCCGGCCACGGCCTCGGCGACRCCACCGGCCTCACCGACGACCTCCATGTCGGACTCCCGACCGAGTTCGGCACGCACCCCGGCCCGGAACACCGCGTGGTCGTCGACGAGGAATACCCGGAACTTGTCGGGGCTGGGTGCAGAGGAGGCCGAGAAAGTCACGGCCCCACCCTAGGACATCGGTTCGGCTTCGCTCGCGACGTCCGGGGCAGCAATGTCTTCACTGTCCGGCGAGACCGGGCGCGGCATGTGGATCCGCACCTCGGTGCCCTTGCCCACCGTCGAGCGAACCTCCACCCGACCGCCGCGCCGCTCGATCCGGGCACGGATCGACTTGGCCAGCCCCTGCCGGTCCTCCGGCACCGTGTCGGGGTCGAAGCCCACGCCGCGGTCGCGGACGAAGATGCTGACCTGGTCGCGTTCGGTCTCCGCGTACAGATCGATGCTCGAGACCCCCGCGTGCTTGGCGGCGTTGACGAGCGACTCCCGCGTGGCGCCGAGCAGCGCGGTGAAGCACTCCCGCGACAGCCCGGGCCCCTCCTTGCCGTCGGCAGCGAGTTCGACGTCGCCGACGGTGACCGGACGCACCGTCACCCCGTGCTGGTCCTCCACCTCACCGGCGATGGTCTGCAGTGCCTCCGACAGGCTCGTGTGCGCGGTCTCGCCGCCACCGAACAGCCACCGTCGCAGCTCCCGCTCCTGCCCGCGCGCCAGCCGGGTCACCTCCTGCGGCGACTCTGCCTGCTTCTGGATCAGCGCGAGCGTCTGTAGCACCGAGTCGTGCAGGTGCGAGGCGATCTCCTCGCGCTCCTCGTTGCGGATGCGGGCGGCACGCTCCTCGCCCAGCGCCCGCCACAGCCGCAGCCACAGCGGCACCGTGAGCAGACCGGCACCGACCAGTGTCACGACGACGGCGAGCAGCGACGACCGCAGCGCATCGATGTCGACCTGCGCGAGGATCACCACACCGAGGCCCGTGACGATCAGCGTCACACCGCCCAGGACGCGCGCCCAGGTGAGCACCGTCGGGCGGTGCGGCAGACCCAGCACCGAACGCGAACCGTCGGTGTCGAACTCCCGCCACACCAGCGCGGCACCGACCGCTACGACGACGAACGGCGTGATCACCGACGCCGCCGTACCGTTGATCATCCAGGCCAGACCCGCACTGATCGCGAGTCCGATCACGGCCAGGCCCAGCGCGCGACGACGCTCGGCGGCGCTGGGTTTCTCGGTGTCGGTGCCGGGCGGCGTGAAGATCCACAGCAGCCCGTACGCGACGATGCCCGCACCGGCGAGCGCGGCCAGCAGTGTGAATGCGACCCGCACCTTGAAGACGTCGACGCCGAGATGATCGGCGAGGCCGCCGGCGACACCGCCCACGATGCGGCCCCCGACTCGACGCTCGAGCCTGGGGTGGAGGGTTTCGTCCCGCACGGGATCCAGAGCCGTGTTCACGACCTGGTTGGGGTCGACCAGAGGTTGCACAGTCCCGATCCTGGCACGGATTCCCGCGGTCCGKCATCAGGGTCCGACCCTGATATCCGTGGACGCTCCGACCCGGGTTCAGGGAAAGATCAGGGTAGTTCCCGATGGTGCGGCGAGTCGCCGATCGCGACGATGGTTGCATGAGCACTGAAGGGACCACCGGGAGCTTCTCCGATCAGCTTCACGACCTGTGGCGGACCCGCCCGATCCGGCTACCGGCGCACGGCCACATCGCCGGCGTCGCGGCGGGCATCGGCCACCGCTACGGCATCGACCCCGTCCTCGTGCGGGTCGCGTTCGTCGTCTCGACGATCTTCGGCGGCGCCGGCATCGTGTTGTATCTCGCATGCTGGCTGCTGCTCAGCAAGCCCGGCGACCAGGTCTCGCCCGCCGAGTCACTGCTCGGACGCGGCCAGAGTTCGCAATCCGGCACCAAGACCGTGGTGTTGCTGGTGGCGCTCGCGATCGCCGCGAGCACGCTCGGCCCGATCGGTGTCGGGATGGGCGGGTCGGGACTGATCAGCTTCGCGCTCATGCTCGGCGGCCTGTGGCTGCTGTACCAGCGCCGGCCGATTCCGCCGGCGCTGCCGGCGGGGGTGCCGCAGACCGTCGCCGGGTTCCCGGTGACGCCGTTCCAGACGGCGCCGACGGCCGCGTACCCCGGCCAGCCGTACACCGGGTACAGCGCGTACACGCCGTACACGCGACTGCCCGACCACTACGAGCCCGAGTCGGAGCCCGCGTCCGAGTCCGAGTCCGGGGCCGCTCCGGATCGGCCGACCGTCCCGACGGATCCGGTGGCTGCGACATCACCCGAGCCGACTCCCCCGGCCTGGGACCCGCTCGGCGTCGCGCCGTTCGCGTGGGACCTGCCCGAGCCGGCCCGCGCACCGGAGCTGCCCGCGGAGCTGCCACGCAAGCCCCGCAGCCGATTCACGTCTGTCGTCCTCGGCCTCGCGGTCCTGGCCGCCGCCGCCGCGACCGGCGTGTGGGCCGCGACCGGCGCGGAATGGTTGACGCCCGCCCGGATCGGCGGCATCGCCCTCGCCGTGATCGGCGCCGGACTGCTGGTCGGAGCCTTCCTGCGGCGCGGCTACGGACTGCTCGTCGTGGGATTCCCGCTCGCCGGGTTCGTGATCCTCTCGTCGATCATCGGACCACTGAACTGGGACGGGTCGAAGGTCGGCCAACACACCTGGACCCCGCGATCGATGGGCGAACTCACTGCCGTCTACGAGGGCACGGCCGGCGACTTCACCGTCGACCTACGCCAGCTCGATCTCACCGAGAACCGGGAGATGCGCCTCGACGGCACGTTCGGTAACTACACCGTGATCGTGCCCGAGAACATGAACGTCCGCACCGATTGCTCCGTCGTCGGCGGTACCACCGACTGCATCGGAGACGGATTCGTCGACGGTGGCGCCGACGGCACCAGCGGCCCGGTCCTGGACCTGAAGGTCGACAACAAGTTCGGAGAAGTGAGGGTCTACCGTGGCTGAATACGCTGACAATCAGGAAACCACCGAACGCATGTCGGACACCGACGAGCAGTCCACCGCGACACCGTCGCGATTCCCATCTATAGGCCTGCTCCTGGCCGGCATCGCCGCGCTGCTGGTCAGTGCGTGGGCCATCATCGGCCCGTTCACCCTCGACCCGCTCGCCAACGTCGGCGCCCGCTGGCTGTTCGTGATCGTCGCGGTCGGCATCGGCGCGGCGCTGGTGTTCTCCCCGGGTCGGCGGCGCTAGCCGCACAGACGACAGCGCCCCAGCCTGTGTGGTGGCCGGGGCGCTGTCGTGCGTTCAGTGCGGGATCACTCCCACTCGATCGTTCCCGGCGGCTTGCTGGTGACGTCGAGGACTACGCGGTTGACGTCCGCGACCTCGTTGGTGATCCGGGTGGAGATGCGCTCGAGCACCTCGTACGGCAGCCGGGTCCAGTCGGCGGTCATCGCGTCCTCGCTGGAGACCGGGCGCAGCACGATCGGGTGCCCGTAGGTGCGGCCGTCGCCCTGGACACCGACGCTGCGGACGTCCGCGAGCAGCACGACGGGGCACTGCCAGATCTGGCCGTCCAGGCCGGCGGACGTGAGCTCTTCGCGCGCAATGGAATCCGCGTGGCGCAGGATCTCGAGACGCTCCTGCGTGACCTCACCGATGATGCGGATGCCCAGGCCCGGCCCGGGGAACGGCTGGCGTCCGACGATCTCCTCGGGCAGACCCAGCTCGCGACCGACGGCGCGCACCTCGTCCTTGAACAGCAGGCGCAGCGGCTCGACGAGCTTGAACTGCAGGTCCTCGGGCAGGCCGCCGACGTTGTGGTGACTCTTGATGTTCGCGGTACCGGTGCCGCCGCCGGACTCGACGACGTCCGGGTACAGGGTGCCCTGGACCAGGAAGTCGACGGTCTCGCCGTGCGCGGCGCTCTCGCCGAGCACCTCGGACACCGCGCCCTCGAAGCTGCGGATGAACTCGCGGCCGATGATCTTGCGCTTGGTCTCCGGATCGGACACGCCGGCCAGCTCGCGCAGGAACGTCTCCGACGCGTCGACGGTGATCAGGCGGGCGCCGGTCGCGGCGACGAAGTCCTTCTCGACCTGCTGGCGCTCACCGGCGCGCATCAGACCGTGATCGACGAACACGCAGGTGAGGCGGTCGCCGATCGCACGCTGCACCAGCGCGGCCGCGACAGCGGAGTCGACGCCACCGGACAGAGCGCAGATGGCCTTGCCGTCGCCGACCTGCTCGCGGACCTGCTCGATGAGCGATTCCGCGATGTTCGCCGCCGTCCACGCACCGGGGATCCCGGCGATCTCGTGCAGGAACCGGCTGAGCACCTGCTGGCCGTGCGGGGAGTGCATGACCTCGGGGTGGTACTGGACGCCGGCGAGCTTGCGGGCGCGGTCCTCGAACGCCGCGACCGGTGCACCGGCGCTGGACGCGGTGACCTCGAAGCCCTCGGGTGCGGCGGTGACGCCGTCGCCGTGGCTCATCCACACCGGCTGCGTCGCGGGCAGGCCGTCGTGCAGGATGCCGCCGCTGACGGTCATCTCGGTGCGGCCGTACTCGCGGCCGCCGGTGTGCGCGACGGTGCCGCCGAGCGCGTTCGCCATCGCCTGGAAGCCGTAGCAGATACCGAAGACGGGGATGCCCAGGTCGAACAGGGCGGCGTCGAGCTGCGGCGCACCCTCCTCGTACACGCTGGACGGCCCACCGGACAGGACGACGGCGAGCGGCTTCTTCGCCGCGATCTCCTCGACGGTCGTGGTGTGCGGCACCACTTCCGAGTAGACCTTCGCCTCACGGACGCGGCGAGCGATCAGCTGCGCGTACTGGGCACCGAAGTCGACGACGAGAACCGGCCTGTCCTGCTGGGTTTCTGACACCAGAACAGTCTAATATGCGCAGCTCCCGCGCCGTCCCCCGCCTAGGCGACCCCGCTCCCCGCCTCGGTGCCCTCCGGCTGCCCACCGGTCCGACCGCCACGGATCTCGACGATCGGCAGGGTCAGCGCGGCCGGCGCACCCGCCGGGACCACGGGATTCTTCGGCGCCACCGGGGCGATCCGGGAGTAGCCGGCGCCCTGCGCGGGACGATTGTCCTGCTCGCCCTTGTTGGGCCACAGCGACGCCGCCCGCTCGGCCTGCGCGCTGATCGTCAGCGACGGGTTCACGCCGAGGTTCGCGGAGACCGAGGCACCGTCGACGACGCTGAGCGTCGGGTAGCCGTACACCCGGTGGTAGGGGTCGATGACTCCGTGGTCGGCATCCGACCCGATGGTGCAACCGCCGAGGAAATGCGCGGTGAGCGGGATGTTGAACACCTCGCCCCACGTGCCGCCCGCGACACCGTCGATCTTCTCGGCGAYCCGTCGGGTGGCTTCGTTGCCGGCCGGGATCCACGTGGGGTTGGGCTCGCCGTGGCCCTGCTTGCTGGTGACCTTGCGGCGGCCGAGGACCCCCTTCTTGGTGTACGTGGTGATCGAGTTGTCGAGGTTCTGCATCACGAGTGCGATGATGGTGCGCTCGCTCCAGTTCTTCACGGTGAGCATCCGGAGCATCTGTCGCGGGTTGGCGGCGATCACCTTGAGCAGCTTGATCCAGCGCGGCGTGCTGCCGCCACCGTCCGTCATGAGCGTCTGCAGCAGACCCATCGCGTTGGAGCCCTTGCCGTACCGGACGGGCTCGATGTGCGTGTCCGACGTGGGATGGAACGACGACGTGATCGCGACGCCGTGCGTGAGGTCCATCGCCGGATCGATCTTGTACTTGCCCGCACCGACGATGGACTCGGAGTTGGTGCGGGTGAGCTCGCCGAGGCGATTCGACAGCCGCGGCAGCGTCCCGGTGTCCTTCATCCTGTGCAGCAGTTGCTGGGTACCCCACGTGCCGGCCGCGACCACGACGTACTGCGCGGTGTAGGTCCTGCGGTTCTTGCGGACCTTCGCCCCGGTGCGGTGGGTCGCGACGTCCCACGTGCCGTCCGACCGCTCGTACAGCGACTCGACGGTGGTCATCGGGATGATCTCGGCGCCGGCCTTCTCCGCCAGGCCGAGGTAGTTCTTGATGAGGGTGTTCTTGGCGCCGTGGCGGCAGCCGGTCATGCACTCACCACACTCGATGCAGCCGGTGCGGTCGGGGCCGACGCCACCGAAGTACGGGTCCGAGACGGTCTTGCCGGGCTCCCCGAAGAACACACCGACCGGCGTCTGGATGAACGTGTCACCCACGCCCATGTCCTCGGCGACCGACTTGATGACCTCGTCGGCGGGGGTCATGTGGGGGTTCTGGACGACACCGAGCATCTTGCGGGCCTGCTCGTAGTGCGGCGTGAGTTCGGAGTCCCAGTCGGTGATGTCGCGCCACTGCGGGTCCCGGAAGAACGACGACGGTGGCTTGTAGAGGGTGTTCGCGTAGTTCAGGGAACCGCCGCCGACACCCGCGCCGGCGAGGATCAGAACGTCGCGCAGCAGGTGCACGCGCTGGATGCCGTAGCAGCCCAACGCCGGTGCCCAGAGGAAGCGCTTGAGGTCCCAGCTGGTCTTCGCGAAGTCGGCGTCGGCGTAGCGGCGCCCGGCCTCGAGCACACCGACCTTGTAGCCCTTCTCCACCAGCCGGAGCGCGGTGACGCTTCCACCGAAGCCGGAGCCGACGATCAGCACGTCGTAGTCGGTCGCGCGCTGCTTGCCCATAGGACACCTCCACCATGAACGGATTTGTTACTCGCCAGTATGCACCGCAGTCCTGTGACTCGTACCACAAGGGTGCCCTAACTGTAACCACCGGTCGCACGAACGGTGGCGGTTCCCCGAAACGCCTGTGGCCGAATGTCACACCGGTTCAGTTCAACTGAACGGATGTGACATTCGGCCACAGGAACGAGGTGGATCAGGCGCGAACGCTCAGGCCGACCTTCTGGAACTCCTTGAGGTCGGAGTAGCCCGACTTCGCCATCGAGCGGCGCAGGCCGCCGACGAAGTTGAGCGAACCGTACGGGTCGTCCGACGGCCCGTTCAGGACCTGGTCGAGCGCCGGACGCTCGCCGTACGAGACCGGCAGCAGCGAGCCACGCGGCATCGACGGGTGCGCGGCCGCGGACGGCCAGAACCAGCCACCGCCCGGAGCCTCCTGCGCCACCGCGAGGGGCGCACCGATGACGGCCGCGTCGGCACCGCATGCGATGGCCTTCGCGAAGTCGCCCGACGACGTGATGTCGCCGTCGGCGATGACGTGGACGTAGCGTCCGCCGGTCTCGTCGAGGTAGTCCCGGCGAGCCGCGGCGGCGTCGGCGATCGCCGTCGCCATCGGCACGCCGATGCCGAGCACCTCACGGGTGGTGGTGGCGCCCTCGGTGGAGCCGTAGCCCACGATGACGCCGGCCGCGCCCGTACGCATCAGATGCAGCGCGGTGCGGTGGTCGCTCACACCACCGGCGATGACCGGGACGTCCAACTCGGAGATGAACGTCTTGAGGTTCAGCGGCTCGCTCTCGCCGTGCGCGACGTGCTCGGCCGAGATGATCGTGCCGTGGATGACCAGCAGGTCGATGCCGGCCTTCACGAGCGCCGGGGTGAGCGCGCGGGCGTTCTGCGGGCTGACGCGGACAGCTGTGGTGACACCGGCGTCGCGGACCTGCGCGACCGCTGCCGCGAGCAGCTCGGGCTGCAGCGGCGCGGCGTGCAGTTCCTGCAGGCGTGCGACGGCTGCGTCGGGATCGATCTCCTTCTCGGCCATCTCGGCGAGCTCGGCGAGCTTGACCTCGACGTCGGCGTGCCGACCCCACAGGCCCTCACCGTTGATGACACCGAGACCGCCGGCCTTGCCGAGCTCGATCGCGAACGACGGCGACACCAGCGCGTCGGTCGGATGAGCCAGGACGGGGATGTCGAAGCGGTACGCATCGATCTGCCAGGCCGTCGACACCTCCTTCGAGGAACGGGTCCGGCGAGAGGGAACGATGTTGATGTCGTCCAACTCGTAGGTGCGTCGGGCAGTTCTGCCCATGCCGATTTCGACGAGGTCGCGCACGCGCGCCCCTTTCTCGATTGTTATGAGTGCTTAGCGGGCAGCGTAGTTCGGCGCTTCGACGGTCATGGTGATGTCGTGCGGATGGCTCTCCTTGAGGCCCGCCGCGGTGATCTGCACGAACTGCGCCTCCTGGAGCTGCTCGATCGTCCCGGAGCCGGTGTAGCCCATGGCCGCGCGCAGGCCGCCGGTGAGCTGGTGGATCACCTGCGACAGCGGGCCGCGGAACGGAACCCGGCCCTCGATGCCCTCGGGGACCAGCTTGTCCTCGGCGAGCACGTCGTCCTGGAAGTAGCGGTCCTTGGAGTAGGACTTGCCCTGTCCGCGGCTCTGCATCGCGCCGAGCGAGCCCATGCCGCGGTAGCTCTTGAACTGCTTGCCGCCGACCAGGATCAGCTCGCCCGGGGACTCGGCGGTGCCGGCGAGGAGCGAGCCGAGCATCGCGGTGGACGCGCCGGCGGCGAGCGCCTTGGCGACGTCACCGGAGAACTGCAGGCCGCCGTCGGCGATGACCGGGACACCGAGTGCCTTGCACGCGGCCGTGGCCTCGAGGATCGCGGTGATCTGCGGGGCGCCGACACCGGCGATGACGCGGGTGGTGCAGATGGAGCCGGGGCCGACACCGATCTTGACGGCGTCCGCGCCGGCCTCGGCGAGAGCGAGAGCGCCGGCGCGGGTGGCGACGTTGCCGCCGATGAGCTGGACGCGGTCGCCGATCTCGGCCTTGAGCTTCGCGATCATCTGCAAGATGTTGATCTGGTGGCCGTGCGCGCTGTCGACGACGAGGACGTCGGCACCGGCGTCGGCCAGCGTCATCGCGCGGACCCAGGCGTCGTCACCGACACCGACCGCCGCACCGACGAGCAGGCGTCCGTCGCGGTCCTTGGTGGCGTTGGGGTGCTGCTCGGTCTTGACGAAGTCCTTGACCGTGATGAGCCCGGTGAGCTTGCCGTGGCCGTCGACGATCGGGAGCTTCTCGATCTTGTGACGACGCAGCAGGCCGAGCGCGACCTCGGCGGTCACACCCTCGCGCGCGGTGATCAGCGGCGCCTTGGTCATCACCTCGGCGACCGGACGGTTCTCGTCCACCTCGAACCGCATGTCGCGGTTGGTGATGATGCCGACGAGGGTGCCGGTCTCGTCCGTGACGGGCAGTCCGGAGATACGGAACCGCGCGCACTTGGCGTCGACCTCGGCGAGGGTGTCCGACGGACTGCACGTGACCGGATCGGTCACCATGCCGGCCTCGGACCGCTTGACGGTCTCGACCCATCCGGCCTGCGCCTCGACGGCGGAATTGCGGTGCAGGACACCCATGCCGCCGGCGCGCGCCATGGCGATGGCCATGCGGGCCTCGGTGACGGTGTCCATCGCCGAACTCACCAGCGGGACGTTGAGGCGGATCTCACGGGTCAGCTGGCTCGAGGTGTCCACCTGGTTGGGGACGACGTCCGAAGCCGCCGGCAGCAGCAGCACGTCGTCGAAGGTTAGACCCAGCATCGCAACCTTGTTCGGGTCGTCTCCCCCGGTGTGCACGTGCCCTCCGGTACTACTCATGCGGCTCGGGCCCTCCATGAAGCGTCGATTGATATTGATTACGGAAGAAGAGTCTGGGCCGACGAAAGATTCCCGTGCGGGATTTGCCGTGCGCAGACCTCCGTGGACCATGGTATCGGCTCGCCCGAAAGTGCACGCGGGCCGTCCCGGCGACTCACCCACGGCTATCAGCTAGCGCAGACCGGGATGAACTGCGTACCGTGGTGTTGTGCGCGATCAACTGCCTCCCGGTCTTCCGCCGGACCCCTTCGCCGGTGACCCTGCCGACCCGTCTGCTGCGCTCGACGCGATCGAGCCGGGCCAGCCGCTGGATCCCCATGAGCGTCTCGCCGTGGAGGAGGACCTCGCGGACCTCGCCGTCTACGAGGCGCTGCTCGGCCACCGTGGAATTCGCGGACTGGTCGTGTGCTGCGAGGACTGCCAGCAGGACCACTACCACGACTGGGACATGCTGCGCGCGAACCTGCTCCAGCTGCTCGTCGACGGCACGGTCCGCCCGCACGAGCCCGCGTACGACCCGTCGCCCGACGCGTACGTCACCTGGGACTACTGCCGCGGCTACGCGGACGCCTCGATGAACGACGCCCTCCACGGCGACGGCTTCGAACTCTGAGAGTCACCCCTCGACGGCTACGGCCCGGCAAGCATTGCTTGCCGGGCCGTACTCGTTCGTGCGGGATCCATCCCTGAATCGTCAGGGCGAGGGCGTCACCGGCGGCTGTCCGCCCAGTGAGCCACTCGTGGCCCGTGTGGTCGACGTCGCAGGCGGCGTCGTCGTGGTCGTCGTGGGAGGCGGCGTCTCGGACGTCGCGGTCGCCGGGTTCGGTGAGGAGGTCGCCGATGGCGATGGCGACTGTGACGGCGCTGTCGAGGTGCCCGGAATCACGCCCTGGATGCGGGGGTCGATCGTGGGCGACGGCCACTCCGTGACCGGAACCGACGTCTCCAGCCCCGGACTGGTGGACGACGAGTCGCCGGCGGTGGCGGGTGGCGGGGTCGTCGTCGGCGGCACGTTCGGAGCCTGTGGCGGCACGACCTTCCCCAACTCGGTCAGGAGTCGGTCGCGCCACACGTTCAGCTCGTCCCGGGTCCCGGCCTCGTTGACGGCGCTCGCGCGCGCACCGGCCGAGTCGAGCTTGGCCTTCGCGCCGACCGCATCACCCGACGCGATGAGACGTTCGGCCTCCTGGAGGTTGGACGTCGTGTCGATCTTCGCGACGGTGGAGGCCGCCCGCTCGGTGAAGACCACCTGCTTGACGCCCCACAGCGGGTCGCCCGGTTCGGCGTTGTACGAGAAGATGCTCATGCCGCCCATCGCGATCGCGACGACGGCGGCGGCCGCGGCGATCGGTCGGAGCAGTCGGAGTTGGCTGCGCCCGGACCGCGACCGGGTCGACAGTGAGTCCTGCGCCTCGAGTTCGCGGTGGACGCGGGCAACGATGTCGTCGAGGTCCGGTTCAGCAGGCAGGGGCTGCGCCAGGATCTCGGTCCGCCAGTTCGCGAGCAGCGCGGCGACCTGGTATTCCTCAGGACTGTCGGTTGCGACGGGACGGTCGCCGGCGATCGCGTCGATCAGCGCATCGTCGCGACGCACCGCGGCGACGTCGACGGGCGTGCCGTTTCCAGCGAGATCGGCGTGGGGATCGCCCGGCTCGCCATTCTGGCCCCTAGCCATGCCTCTCACCTGCTCTCGTCACTTCCTTCTTCAACTTGGCAATGGCTCGGTGTTGAGCCACCCGCACCGCGCCAGCGGTGCTTCCGACTGCTGCTGCCGTCTCCTCCGCCGACAGACCGACGACGAGCCGAAGGACGAGGATCTCGCGGTGCTTCTCGGGAAGCGTCTGAAGCAGTGCGTTCACCTGTCGGCTCGTCTCCGAACTCAGCGCCCGCTCTTCGGGACTGTCGTCGGAGGAAACGACATCTGGTACTTCAGCAACTGGATCGGATTTGTTACGCGCAGCGTTTCGGTGAGCGTCAGCGACCTTGTGTGCGGCGATGCCGTAGACGAAAGCCATGAACGGACGACCCTGATCCTGGTAGCGCGGAAGTGCCGTCATCACCGCGAGGCACACCTCCTGCGCCACATCGTCCGCGGACAACTGCCCACGCTCCGCGGCGCCGACCCTGGCACGGCAATAGCGCACGACCAGAGGGCGAATACTCTTCAGGACCTGGGCCAGAGCATTCCGATCGCCCTGCGCTGCGGCAGCGACGGCGGAGTTCAACTCCTCACCCGTGTTAGACATCGTCAGCGCGAATCCTGGCGTTACAGTGGCACGTCCCCCCAGCCGGGTGTGCTTCCGCCTCACGGCGGAACGTCTGTAAGAGTAACGACAGAGTCCGACGCGTCAGTGCATCGTTCGAATATCGGGCGGTCATTTCGAGAACCTCCCGCCCCGGCGAGCGATCGCATCGGCGCATTCGTCACGGATCGCTCGTGCGGCCGGATTCGGGCGCACGCCGTCCACCAACATCGCTGCCGCCCATCGCAACGGGACCAGTCCGTGTGCACCGGCGTCGACGAGCACCCGCTCCGCGGTCTCGAGTGCGAGGTCCGGCTCGGGCCTTCCGGTCGCCGACGCCGCGAACAGCAGCTCGGACTTGATCCGATGCCGCACGGACGGGCAGTCGGCCGAGCGGTCGACCGCAGCCTGAGCATGGACGGTTGCGGCGGCGAAGTCTCCGGCCGCGAGCGCGATCTCGGCCGTCACCCAGTGCAGTCTCACGTACTGACGCCACAGCGTGTCCGGTTCGCCGACCGCAGACAGGTACGCCTCGCAGCGGACGAGGAGCGTGCGCCCCAACGCCAGCCGACCGCATCCCAGCGCGTCGGCAGCAAGTCCCGTCAGAGCATCGCAGCGTGCCTCGTGCCACCATCGGTCGCCGGTACGGGTCATCCCGATCAGCGCCAGCGCGGCACCGTCGTAGCCCGAAGCGAGGGCGTGGGCGCCGAGCTGCCGCAGCAGGGATGCCTGTGTGCTGGCCGCGAGCGAGGCCACCGCCGGCTCGGTCGCGGACATCCGGCGCAGCGGTTCGAGCTCGGCCCGGGCCTGCGCGTACCGCCCCTGTCCACCCAGTGCGACGGCGCGCAACCAGCGCCCCAGCGGATCGGCAGGTACCGGCAACGGGCTCCGTCCGGGATCCGAACCGAAGGCGGCGCCCCCAAGACCGTGCGAGTCGTGTGAGTCGTGAGAGCCGTGCGGGTCGTGCGGGTCGTGCGGCATCCGGTGATCATGCCACTGCGGGCGCCGACGCCATTCCGCATACCGGTCGGCCGACGTCCGATCCCGCCCCGATAGCCCCCGATAGCCATTGCAGACGCGACTGAAGACACACGATGAACCGTTGAAACTTCTCCAACTGGACGACCTGTTAATAATGTTCGTGCACCATAAAGGCGATTCGCCGCGCGAACATGATTCAAATTTGAAGAATATGTGGCGTCGAGGTTAACGAGAATCGCCGAACAATACTCCAGAGTAACCAACCAGTCGGGGAGAATCAGGACGATCGTCCAGGTGAGGGCAACGTCGGCCAACGCGGAAGCGATCGACCCCCGTGTCGCTACGCAATCACAGCCGCCGCCCCATGTAAATGTCCAGGGCGTTAATTCTTGGCTCCAGGGATATGGAAATCACCACTCAGCGTAAGTGTTGACGGGATTTCATATGCCCCTTTACGGTTGCGGGGCGTAACCGATTTCATAGGTCTTGTCATCCCGGGGGGTGGCGGGCCGCTCGCAGCGTCACCGCGAGCCTGCTGACAGAGGAGTCCTGATGCCTGTTCCGAATCATCTTCCCGGCCCGAATGCCGATATCTGGGATTGGCAGATGCACGGGTTGTGTCGTGGTGTGGACTCCGCCGTGTTCTTCCACCCGGACGGCGAACGTGGCCGTGCTCGGGCCCAGCGGGAAAGCCGCGCGAAGGAGATGTGCCAACAGTGCCCGGTGCTGGCACAGTGCCGCAACCACGCGCTGTCGGTGTGCGAGCCGTACGGGATCTGGGGTGGGATGTCGGAGTCCGAGCGCGAGATGCTGACCAGGCAGTCGCGCCGCCGCATCGCTTAGGGGTGCCCGTCACCCGTAGGTGAGTACACGCGCAGGCCCGGGTAGACCTCGACGTCGAGGTCTCCCCGGGCGCAGTCGTGTCCGCGTCGACCCATCCGCGGCGTCCGGTACTCCGAATGCCTTTCCGACAGTGCTGAAGACCATCCCGTCAGGAAGGCAGTCCCATGAACATCAAGACGTCCCGCCTCATCGCCGTAGCCGCCACCACATCGATCGCGTTGCTCGGTGTCGCTGCGTGTTCGTCCGACGACAACTCCGGCGACGCCCCGACGACGAGCACCACGACATCAGGTTCGGCGGAGTCCGGAATGATGTCCTCGGGTGCCACCGCCGCGGCCGCGAACCCGGTCGGTCCGGGCTGTGCAGAGTACGCAGCGATGGTTCCCGACGGCCCGGGCTCGGTCAGCGGCATGGCACAGGATCCCGTCACGGTCGCCGCGTCGAACAACCCCATGCTGACGACACTCACCGCCGCGGTGTCCGGCCAACTCAATCCCGACGTCAACCTCGTCGACACGCTCAACGGCGGCCAGTTCACGGTGTTCGCTCCCACCGATGCGGCGTTCGCAAAGCTCGATCCGGCGACCGTCGAGACGCTGAAGACCGACGACGCCCTGCTGACCAAGATCCTCACGTACCACGTGGTTCCGGGACAGTTGGCCCCCAGCCAGGTCGACGGGACCCACGCGACGGTGGAGGGCTCCGACGTCACCGTCACCGGGTCCGGAGACAACCTGAAGGTGAACGAGGCCGGAGTCGTGTGCGGCGGCGTGCAGACGGCGAACGCGACCGTGTACCTCGTGGACTCGGTGCTGATGCCGCAGTAGTCATAGTCACGACGGTCCACGACCATGCCACTACGAGCCGCCCACTCCGGGAGGATCCGGCCGATGAACGCTACGGTGGTCCTCGATGCACTCGAACGAGGACACGTGAGCTCGGCCGGATCCTCCGGCGGCGATGACGCATGCCCCGTCGACAACGGGAAGCTCGTCGCCGCCCGCCACGAGGAATCGGTTCACCTGCGAAAGTTGTTGGCGGATATCGCCGAAGGTGACCGCGCTGCGTTCGCGGACTTCTACGATCGGACCGGCGCGCGGGTGTACGGCATGGTCCTGCGGGTCCTGCGTGACCCCGGGTTCTCGGAGGAGACCACTCAGGAGGTCTACCTCCAGGTGTGGAGATCGGCCGGCAACTTCGATCCCGAACGCGGATCACCACTCTCGTGGCTGATGACGCTCGCCCACCGCCGCGCGGTCGACCGGGTGCGGTCGGAACAGTCCCACTCCGATCGTGAGGTGGTCTACGAGACTGCGAACCGCGTGGACGAGTTCGATCAGGTCACGGAGGATGTGCAGCACCGCGCCGAACGGCAGGCAGTTCTGGACTGCCTCCAGGCGTTGACCGACATTCAACGACAATCGGTCACGCTCGCCTACTACGGCGGCCGGACGTACCGCGAGGTGGCGGCCGAACTCGGGGTGGCGGTGCCGACCGTGAAGTCACGGATCAGAGACGGATTGACAAGGCTCAGAGGCTGCCTGGGGGTGATATGAGATGGACGACGATCTGATCGAATGGGCGCACGCCTGTGCGCTGCACGCCCTCGACGACTCCGAGCGACGCGACCTCGACGCACGACTGGCGGAGGCGGACGAGGCGACTCGCGCCGAGTTCGACGCCGCGGTCCGGCTGGCCCGCGAGACGATGGCCGCCGCCAGCTCCCTCGTCGCAGTCACGCCGCCGGCATCCCTGCGCCACAATCTGATCCGTCAGGTCACGGGCGACGAACTCGCGGCCCGTCGGACGCCCGGGCGCCGATGGCGGATCGCGATCGCGTCCGTTGCCGCTGCGGTGGCACTGCTCGCCGGCGGCGTGGTCATCGGTCACCAGATCACGGAGACCCCGCCGACACCGTCGGTCACCGCGCAGATCCTCGACGCACCCGACATGCACTCGGTGACAGCCGAGATTCCGGGTGGCGGCACGGCCACCACGATGTACTCGAAGGACGCGAACGCGGCGATGCTGGTGATGAACGGTGTCACGCCGCCGAAGTCGGACACCGTCTACCAGATGTGGCTGGTACGTGGCGACGAGCCGGTGCCGGCCGGCACGATGGGCCCCGACCAGGTGTCCCCCACCACGACCGCGGTGCTCGAGGGCATCGACGGTGCCACCCAGCTCGGTTTCACGGTGGAACCGCCCGGCGGGTCGACGTCCCCGACGGGCGACATGTTCGCGTCCATCCCGCTCACCTGATCCGATGCGGGTCCCCGAAAGCCGAAGACCCCCGGACGAAACCGTCCGGGGGTCTTTCGTCTCAGCTGGTGCCGAGGAGATCAGTGAGCGTGGCCGTGGCCGGCGTCCGCTGCTTCCTCGGTGGGCTTCTCGACGACGGCGCTCTCGGTGGTGAGCACCATGCGCGCGACGGATGCCGCGTTGACGACAGCCGAACGCGTCACCTTGACCGGGTCGACGACACCGTCGGCGAGCAGGTCGCCGTAGGTGAGGGTCGCGGCGTTGAAGCCGTGGCCCTTGGGCGCCTCGGACACCTTGCTGACCACGACGGAACCGTCGACGCCTGCGTTGGTGGCGATCCAGAACAGCGGAGCGCGCAGCGCGGTGYGCACGACCTCGACACCGGTGGCCTCGTCACCCGAGAGCGACGCAGCCAGGTCGGTGAGGACCTGACCGGCCTGCACGATGGCGGAGCCGCCACCGGGGACGATGCCCTCCTCGACCGCAGCCTTGGCAGCGTTGACGGCATCCTCGACGCGGAACTTGCGCTCCTTGAGGTCCGTCTCGGTGGCTGCGCCGACCTTGATGACGGCGACGCCGCCGGCCAGCTTCGCGAGGCGCTCTTCGAGCTTCTCGCGGTCCCAGTCGGAGTCGGTGTTCTCGATCTCGCGCTTGAGCTGCGCGACGCGGGTGGCGATGTCGGCCTCGGTGCCGGCACCGTCGACGATAGTGGTCTCGTCCTTGGTGACGACGACGCGGCGTGCCGTGCCGAGCAGGTCGAGACCGGCTTCCTTGAGCGTGATGCCCATGTCCGTGTTGATCACGGTGCCGGCGGTGACGACGGCGAGGTCCTCGAGGAAGGCCTTGYGACGGTCACCGAAGAACGGCGCCTTGACGGCGACGGCCTTGAGCGTCTTGCGGATCGCGTTGACGACGAGCGTGGAGAGCACCTCGCCCTCGATGTCCTCGGCGATGATGAGGACCGGCTTGCCGGACTCGGCGATCTTCTCGAGCAGCGGCAGGAAGTCCGGCAGCGAGGTGATCTTGTCGCGGTACATCAGCACCAGCGCGTCCTCGAGAACGGCGCGCTGGGCGTCGATGTCGGTGACGAAGTACGGCGACAGGTAGCCCTTGTCGAACTGGACGCCCTCGGTGACGGCGAGCTCGGTGTGCAGGGTCGAGGACTCCTCGACCGTGACGACACCGTCGACGCCGACTCGGGTCATGGCCTCGCCGACCAGCTCGCCGATCTCCGCGTCACGCGACGACACGGTGGCGACCTGTGCGATGGCCTCCTTGCCCTCGACCGGGGTGGCGGCCGCGAGCAGCGCCTCCGACACGGCGTCGGCGGCCTTGCTGATGCCGATGCCGAGGCCGATCGGGTTGGCTCCCGCGGCAACGTTCTTCAGGCCGGCCTTCACCAGCGCCTGCGCGAGAACGGTGGCGGTGGTGGTGCCGTCGCCCGCGACGTCGTTGGTCTTGGTGGCGACGCTCTTGACGAGCTGTGCGCCGAGGTTCTCGAACGGGTCCTCGAGCTCGATCTCGCGGGCGATGCTCACACCGTCGTTGGTGACGGTGGGGCCGCCGAATGCCTTGGCGAGCACGACGTGCCGACCGCGCGGGCCGAGGGTGACCTTGACGGCGTCGGCGAGCTGGTCGACGCCACGCTCGAGCGCGCGCCGGGCCTTCTCGTTGAACTCAATTTGCTTGGACATTGATTCAGCTACTCCTGGCTCAGGGTTTTCGTCCCGGAACGGATGTCAGGGTGTCGGCCGGAACGCACTCCGCCCCGGGTCCGATGCGGAACTCCGGGGCGGGAGGCGTAAGGCTTACTTCGCGACGACAGCCAGAACGTCGCGAGCCGACAGGATCAGGTACTCCTGGCCGGCGTACTTGATCTCGGTTCCGCCGTACTTGCTGTAGATGACGGTGTCGCCTTCCTGGACGTCCAGGGGGATGCGCTTCTCGCCATCCTCGTCCCAGCGGCCGGGACCAACAGCGACGACGGTGCCCTCCTGGGGCTTCTCCTTCGCCGTGTCGGGGATGACCAGGCCGGAGGCAGTCGTCGTCTCGGCCTCGTTGGCCTGGACGAGGATCTTGTCCTCGAGCGGCTTGATGTTCACGCTCGCCACGATGAGCCCTCCACTTTCAGGGGTTTGTCGGGCCCGAGGCTGTTCCTCGGACCACCATCAATTCAGTCACCACAGTGACTCTTCACGCGCCCCGTCGTCGCGGGTGCCGGGACTCGCTCAGTGTCGACTAGCACTCTATACATGAGAGTGCCAGCACTCAAGGGTGGCGCGGGAGCGAGTGCTCSGGCGCCACCTCCAGCGAACGAATTCAGTACTGCGACGGCGTCTCCAGGACGGCCATCGTGCATCGCGAGATGCACACGAGCTTGCCCTCGTCGTTCACGATCTTGATCTCCCACACGTGCGTCTTGCGGCCCAATGCCAGCGGCGTCGCCTTGCCGTGCACCCAGCCCGAGCTCACGGGTCGGACGTGGTTGGCGTTGATCTCCATACCGACGCAATGGAACTTGCTGCGATCCACCGCGAAGATCGACGCCCAGCTGGCGAGGGTCTCGGCGAGCGCGACCGAGGCGCCACCGTGCAGCACRCCCGCGGGCTGCTTGGTGCGCTCGTCGACCGGCATCCGGCCCTCGAGCGAGTTCTCRGTCAGTTCCGTCAGCTCGATGCCGAGGTTGCGGTTGAGGGTGTCGACGCCCTTCTCGTTCGCGATCTCGATGGTGGGATCGCCGATCCAGATGCTCACGAGACCTTCACCACGACCTTGCCGTTGACGTCGCCGTCGATCATGGCCTGGAACCCGGAGTGGATGTCCTGCAACGGAATCACGCGGTCGATCTTGGGTCGCAGTCCGGTGGCGTCCATCATCCGCAGCATCGACACCAGCTCCGCCCGGGTGCAACCGGTGGACCCGAGGATGCGCTGCTGGAGGTAGAAGATGCGGGTGAGGTCGGCCGACGGGTTGGAGCCGGACGTCGCACCCGCGATGACGATGGTGCCCCCGGGACGTAGCGCGCGCATCGAGTGCGCCCACGTGGCCTCGCCGACGGTCTCGATCACCACGTCGACCTTCTCGGGCAGCCGGGCGCCGGCCTCGATCGCGGTGTGCGCGCCGAGCTCGAGCGCGCTCGCACGCTTCTCGGCACTGCGACTCGCGGCGTATACCTTGGCGCCCGCGGCGGCCGCCAGACTGATCGCGGCGGTCGCGACGCCACCGCCGGCACCCTGCACCAGGACGCGGTCGCCGGCCTTGATCTGCGCCTGCGTGAACAGCATCCGGTACGCGGTGGTCCACGCGACCGGCAGGCACGCCGCCTCGTCGAACGACAGCCACTCGGGCTTGGGGATCAGGTTGCGCCGGGGCACCACGAGGTACTCGGCGAACGCACCGTCGTGCTGCTCGGACAGCAGCGCACGGCCGGGGTCGAGCGTCTCGTCGCCGCCACCACCGTCGGCGTCGGCGATCACCGGGTAGACGATCACCTCGTTGCCGTCCTCGTCCACACCGGCCGCGTCGCAGCCCAGGATCATCGGGATCCGATCGGCCGGGTGCCCGACGCCGCGCAGCGTCCACACGTCGTGCATGTTGAGCGCGGACGACCGCACCGCGACCTTGGCCCAACCGTCCGGAACGACCGGGTCGGGAACCTCGCGGAGTTCGAGACCGCTCAGCGGATCGTCCGCGTTCTGGGCGACGGCGACGGCTGCGAGCATGGATTCTCCTGTGCTGTCGGACACAACCGCCGGGTGCAGCGGTCGTGAAATACGTGTTCGGATACCCATGGTCGACGCCCGCCGGGCCCTCGCGCGAGAGACCGTGCCGTACCTCGGCACGACCGCTGGCACTCGGTGTCGCCCCGACGGTCTCCTGTACGCATGCCAACTGACACCAGGGGCGCGCTGCATGCGGCAGTCCCCTCGCTCGCCGCCGAGCTTGCCGAGGCGGAGCGCACTCGGCGGCCGATCGCGCAACCGACCTCGTCCCACCCGGACCTCACCGTGGCCGACGCGTACGAGATCCAGCGCCGCAACATCGCGCGTCGGGTCGAGGCCGGCGAACGGGTCGTCGGCCGCAAGATCGGGCTGACGTCGCTCGCGATGCAGCGCCAACTCGGTGTCGACCAGCCCGACTTCGGCGCGATCCTCGACACGATGGTGGTCCCGCACGAGGGCGAGCAGGCCCTGGACGACCTCGTGGCCGCGCGCGCCGAGGCGGAGTTCACGTTCCGCCTCGCGAGCGACCTGGTGCCCGGCGAGTCCGCATTCACGTTCGAGCAGGTGCGCGATGCGGTCGGCGAGGTGATGCTCAGCCTCGAACTCATCGACAGCCGCATCGCCGACTGGAAGATCGGCCTCGTCGACACCGTCGCCGACAACGCGTCGAGCGCCCGTCTGGTCGCGGGTCCGGGTGTTCCCGCCACCCGGGAACTCCTCGACACGCTCCCGGAACGGATCCTCACGCTCACCCGCGACGGCGAGACCGTCGGCGAGGGGCCCGGGTCCGCGGTGCTCGATCACCCGCTCAACGCCATTGTCTGGCTGGCAGATTCGCTCGCGCAGTACGGCGATCACCTGCGCGCGGGGGACCTCGTCCTGGCCGGCGCCGTCCACGCCGCGGTCCCGCTGGCCGCCGGCTCCACCTTCGGTGTCACCTCGCCGGGCCTGCCCGACGTCACCGTCCGCATCGTCTAGCTCGAAGGAAGACGACCTATGTGTACCTCCGACGGCAACGCCGTTCCCCAGGGTTCGATCCAGAGGCCGGCCGCCCTCACCAAGTTCGTGGACGTGTCCACGATGGTGGACGGCGACAACGGCTACGTCGACCGTGCGGTCTTCACCGACCACGCGATCTACCAGCAGGAGCTGCGCCGCATCTTCGCGCCCAGCTGGCTGTTCCTGGGCCACACGTCGCAGTTCGCCAAGCCGGGCGACGTCCTCACCACCTTCATGGGTGAGGATCCGGTGATCGTGTCGATGGGCAAGGACCGCAAGATCCGCGCGTTCCTCAACTCCTGCCGCCACCGCGGCGCCCGCGTGTGCCGCGCCGACTTCGGCGCCACCAAGAACTTCACGTGCACGTACCACGGCTGGAGCTTCGACACCGCCGGCAAGCTGGTCAGCGTCCCCAACGAGGCGGGCTACCCGGAGAGCTTCGACAAGAAGGACTGGGGCCTGGTCGAGGTCGCACAGCTCGACACGTACCACGGCCTGGTCTTCGCGACGTGGAACCCCGACGCACCGCCGCTGAAGGAAGCACTCGGCGGGATGACCTACTACATGGACGCGATGCTCGACCGCGATCCCGAGGGCACGGTCGCCGTGGGCGGTATCCACAAGTGGGTGCTGGACGGCAACTGGAAGCTGGCGGCCGAGCAGTTCGCCACCGACTGGTACCACGTCAACATGTCGCACGCGTCGGCGCTGATGGTGCTCTCCCCCACCGGCCGTGGGCCGAAGGCCGAGATCGTCAACACGCCGGGCCGCCAGTTCAGCGATCCGATGGGGCACGGCGCCGGGTTCCCGACGCATCCGCGCAGCCGCTTCGACGCTCAGCCGGTGCACGAGTACTACGACTACGACGCGCTGCGTGAGCGCCTCGGCGACGAGCGCGTCGAGGGCCCGATGACCACGGGCCACGCGACCGTCTTCCCGAACTTCTCGTACCTGCCGGTCAACGGCAGCATCCGCGTCTGGCACCCGAAGGGCCCGGACAAGATGGAGGTCTGGGCGTGGACGATCGTCGACAAGTCCATGCCCGAGGAAGTACGTGAGGCCCAGCGCCTGTACAACCTGCGCACGTTCGGTCCCAGCGGCATCTTCGAGCAGGACGACGGAGAGAACTGGAGCGAGTGCCAGGCCATCGCGGGCGGCTTCATCACCAACAGTGTGCCGCTCAACTACCAGATGGGCCTGGGCAGCGAGCGCGAGGACGGCGTCTACCCCGGCAAGACGAGCGAGCTGTACAGCGACGCCGCCGGCCGCGGTTTCTACCGACGCTGGGCAGAACTGATGAACACACCGGCATGGCACGAAAAGGGCGCGAAGTGAGCGAGACCATCACCAGGATCAAGGTCGGCGCGGTCGGCGACATCGAGGACGGCGAGGCGCTGGTCGTCGACGCCGAGCAGACCGGCACCGGCGAGCCGATCGCCGTCTTCCACGACGACGGCGAGTACTTCGCCCTGAACGACCGCTGCACCCACGGCGAGGCGTCGCTCGCCGACGGCTGGATCGAGGGCGGCCAGGTGGAATGCCCGCTGCACTCGGGCAAGTTCTGCCTGCGCACCGGCTCGGTGCTCTCGATGCCGGCCACCGAGGACGTCGCGGCCCACAAGGTCGAGGTCACCGACGACGAGATCTGGCTCTACCCCGGCCAGAACGCAGAGGCGCAGTGAGTACCCCCTCCGCAGTCGTCGTGGTCGGCGGCGGTCTGGCGGGAGTCAGCGCCGCCGGCGAACTGCGGGCCCGCGGCTTCGAGGGTGAGATCACCCTCGTCGACGGCGGACCCGCGCCGTACGACCGTCCGCCGCTGAGCAAGGCGTTCATGTTCGGTACCGCCGACGAGGCAGATCTCGCTCTCGCCAAGCCGGATTGGTATCTCGCACAGAGGGTCACGCTGCGCACCGGCGTCGCCGTGACGGCACTGAAGCCCGACGAGGGTGTGGTCGAACTGGCGGACGGCACTCGTCTGGACGCCGACGTGACGATCCTGACCACCGGCGCCGGCGCGCGTCCGTTGCCGGTGCCCGGCGGTGGCCTGCCGCAGGTCCACCTGCTGCGCACCATCGACGATGCCCGCGCACTCAAGGCCCGCCTGGTACCCGGCGCTCGCCTGGTGGTGATCGGCGCGGGCCTGATCGGTGCCGAGACCGCTTCCGCCGCACTGCAGCTCGGAGCGTCCGTCACCCTGGTCGATCCGATCGATCCCCCCATCGCCCCCGCCGTGGGCCCGGAGCTCGCGCGCTACCTCCACGACCAGCACGCCGCCAACGGCATCGACGTGCACGCGGCGGGCGTCGCCGAGATCCGCTCGACTGACGACGACAGCGTGGTCGTCGTCCTCACGACCGGCGACGAACTCCCCGCCGACGCGGTCCTGGTGGGCATCGGCTCGATCCCGTCGACCGAACTCGCGGAAACCGCGGGCCTCGACGTCGACGGCGGTGTCCTGGTGGACGAGAACCTGCGGACGAGCCATCCCGCGGTGTACGCCGCTGGTGACGTGGCACGCCGACGCGATGCCGACGGCACACTCCATCGTCGCGAGGAGCACTGGGAGGCAGCGCAACTCAACGGACGCGCGGTGGCCGCCCGCGTCCTGGGAGAAGACCCCGAGCCCGAGTGCGCGGGGTGGTTCTGGTCCGACCGGCACGGCATCCACGTGCAGGGCGTCGGATCGATGACCGCCGAGGGCGAGACCGTGATCCGGCCGCACCCCGACGACGCCACCCGACCGCAGATGGCGTTCCGGGTCCGGGGCAACACCCTGGTCGGCGCCGCGTTCATCGACGGCGGCCCCGCCGTGCGGGCCGCGCGCATCATCATCGACCGCGCACTTCCCGTCGATCCGGCCGCGCTGGCCGACCCGACCGTGAACCTGCGCAAGCTCGCCAAAGGATGACTGACTCATGGCAACCGACACCACCCAGCCGACCACGCAGCGCCCCACCGCCGACGCCGACACCCACTTCCGGGTGCAGCAGCTGTACTTCCACGAAGCAGAGCTGATCGACGACGGCCGGTTCACCGACTGGCTCGACCTGCTGGCGGAGGACCTGCACTACTGGGCTCCCACCCGCACCAACCGCCTGCGGCGCCAGCAGTCGCTCGCGGTCGCCGCGCGCGGTGAGGCCGCATTCTTCGACGAGACCCGCGCCAGCCTGGCGTGGCGCATCCGCCGCTTCGACTCCGGCATGGCGTGGGCGGAGGATCCGCCGTCGCGCACCCGGCACCTGGTGAGCAACGTCGTGGTCCGCCACGCCGACGAGGACGAGCGCGAGATCGGCCAATGGCACGTCCGCTCGAACTTCCTCGTCTACCGCAACCGTCTCGAACGCGAGGTCGACATCTACTCGGGCGGACGCGAGGACATCCTCCGCGAGAACCCCGACGGCCCTCCCGGCTCGCTGCTCGTCGCCCGCCGCACGATCCTGCTCGACCAGAACGTGTTGCTGGCCAAGAACATCAGCACCTTCTTCTGATCGCGCCACGGCGACGATCCCCTCCCGACACCGACTCTTCCCAGACACAGGAGCGCGTGAAACAGTGACAACGAATGCAGCGGCGGAGACAGCCCTGAGCACCCGCGAGGTCGAAACCTCGCTGGGCACCATCAAGGTGAGCGAGGCCGGCAGTGGCCCCGTCCTGGTGATGCTGCACGGCGGCGGCCCGGGCGCGTCGGCGATCGCCAACTACAGCCAGAACCTGCCGGCACTGACGCCGCACTTCCGCGTTGTCCTGCCGGACCAGCCGGGCTTCGGCGGCAGCTACCGCCCCACCGACGAGGACCTGCACGAGCGCAGCATCACGCAGATCACCGTCGACGCACTGATCCAGACCCTCGATGCGATGGGCATCGAGAAGTTCCATCTCATGGGCAACAGCCTCGGCGGCGCCGCCGCGATCGCGCTCGCGCTCGCCGTCCCCGAGCGGGTGACCCGTCTGGTGCTGATGGCGCYGGGCGGCGGCTGGCTGCCGTTCGGCCCGACGCCGACCGAGGGCCAGAAGGCCATGTTCCGCTACTACAACGGCGGCGGCCCGAGCGTGAAGAAGATGAAGGACTTCGTCCGCACGATGGTCGCCGATCCCAAGCAGTTCGACGACGCGAACATCGAGGCCCGCTACGAGGCGTCGCTCGACGAGAGCCACATCGAGTTCTACCACCGCTACAACGCCGCGTTCGCCCGCCGCCACGGCATGGATCCGCTGTGGCGCAACGCCCACAAGATCAAGGCTCCGACGCTGCTGCTGTGGGGCACCGAGGACCGCACCATCACGTTCGAGGGCTCGCAGCTGATGCTCAAGCAGATCCCCGACGTGCAGTTGCACGCGTTCAGCAAGTGCGGCCACTGGGTCCAGGTCGAGCGTCAGAAGGAGTTCGAGCGGCTCGTGGCCGACTTCCTGGCGGACTGTTCGGGGGACGCATGACCGGGTGGCTCGAGGGCAACGTCGCCCTCATCACCGGCGGAGGCTCCGGGCTGGGCCGGGCGATCGCCGAGCGCTTCCTCGCCGAGGGTGCCTCCGTCGTGGTCGCCGACCGTGACACCGCCAAGCTGGACGACCTGATCGAGTCGGTCGGCGATCTCGCCGACCGGGTGCACACCGTCGAGGCCGACGTCCGGTCCACCACCGACCAGCATCGCGCGGTCACCGAGGCCGTCGCGCGCTTCGGTAAACTCGACACCCTGGTGCCGAACGCGGGTATCTGGGACTACCAGCGCAGCATCACCCGGCTGGACGGCGACGCGTTGTCCGCGGCATTCGACGAGCTGTTCGCCATCAACGTCAAGGGCTATCTGCTGGCCGTCGAGGCGGGGTGGCGTGAGCTGGTCAAGACCCGCGGCAGCGTCGTGATGACGCTGTCGAACTCGGCCTTCTATCCGAACGGAGGCGGACCGCTGTACACCGCGAGCAAGCACGCCTGCCGCGGACTCGTGCTCGAACTGGCGTACGAGCTGGCTCCCAAGGTTCGCGTCAACGGTGTCGCTGCCGGCGGCATGCGCACCGACCTGCGCGGCCCCGAGTCGATCGGACTGGCCGACCGTTCCATCGAGGCGTCGTTCGCGCGCGGCACCACGACGGGTGACAACCCGCTCCTGCCGCTGCACGACGCGAGTGTCGAACCTGCCGATTTCACGGCGCCGTACGTGCTGCTGGCCTCCGCGGCCAACAGTTCCAACATCACCGGTGCGATCATTCCCGTCGACGGCGGCATCGCCGCTCGCGGATTCCGCACCGCAGCGGGCGGAGACGATCTGTGAGCACCGACAAGACCCCTGTGAACATCAGCCCCGCCCGCGCACTGCAGTCGCTGGGCCGACTGCACGGCGCCAACACCGCCCTCATCTACGAGGGCCAGGAGCTGAACTACCGCGAGCTCACCGCGCGCGTGCACTCGGCGGCGCTGGCGCTGCACGCGACGGGCGTCCGCAAGGGCGACCGGGTGGGCTACCTCGGCCTCAACAGCCCGACCTTCCTCGTGAGCTACCTCGCGTCGGCGTGGGTTGGCGCGGTCTTCGTGCCGGTCAACTTCCGGCTCGCTTCCGCCGAAATCGCCTACCAGCTGGGCGATTTCGGACCGCGCGTGCTGGTCGTCGAGCCCGGCCACATGCCGCTGGTCGACGAGATCGACCCGGCGGTGCTTCCGCCGCGGCTCATCGCGGTCGACAACGACGACGCGGTGCCGCTGACCGACGAGCCGTCCGAGCGCTGGGAGAAGCTGACAGCCGCACTTGCACGGGGCGCGGCACTCGAGGTGGAACTCACCCCGCTCCCCCGCTTCGCGGACGACCTGGCCGCGCTGATGTACACGTCGGGTACGACCGGCCGCCCCAAGGGCGTCATGCTCACGCACGGCAACATCTGGTGGAACTCGTTCAACGTGGACTCCGTGGTGGACACCAACCGCCGCGACGTGAACCTCGCGGTGGCGCCGCTGTTCCACATCGGGTGCCTCAACTCGTTCACGCTGCGCAGCCTCGCCCGCGGCGGTGCGACGCTGGTGCGCCGCACGTTCGACCCGGCCCGCACGCTCGCCGACCTGGTGGAGTACAAGATCAACACGATCTTCGCGGTGCCGGCCATGTTCTCGGCGATCGCCCAGTTGCCGCACTTCGCGGACGCGGACCTCTCGCACCTGCGCTCGGCGATCGTTGCCGGCGCGCCGGTGCCGCCCAGCCTGGTCAAGGAATACGGCCACCACGGTGTCGCGCTGCAGCAGGCGTGGGGCCTGACCGAGACGGCGCCGTTCGCGACGTCACTGCCGCCCGAGCGCACGCTCGAGCGGGCGTCGTCGGCGGGTCTGCCGATGCCGTTCACGGAGATCAAGATCGTCGATCCGGTGACCGGTGCAACGCTCACCGAGCCCAACGCGGCCGGCGAGATCTGCGTGCGCGGACCGAACGTCACCCCGGGCTACTGGGCCAACCAGAAGGCCACGGACGCGGCGTTCGATGCCGAGAACTGGTTCCACTCGGGTGACCTCGGCTGCCTCGACGAGGAGGGATTCCTCTACATCGTCGACCGGATCAAGGACATGGTCATCACGGGCGGCGAGAACGTCTACCCGGCCGAGGTCGAACGGGTGCTCGTCGAGTACCCGGGCGTGACCGACGCGGCCGTCGTCGGCGCCCCGGACCCCAAGTGGGGCGAGATCGTCGTCGCGGTCCTCGTCGTGTCGACCGACACCGATCCGACGCTCGAGGAGATCCGCGAGTTCACCAGCGAGCGCCTCGCGCGGTACAAGCTCCCCAAGGAGCTGCTGGTGCTGGACTCGCTGCCGCGCAACGGATCCGGAAAGCTCGACAAGGTCTCGCTGCGCAAGCTGGCCGCCGACGGCCACGGCTCGCTGAGCCGATGAGCACGCCGGGCTGGCCGCTCACGTACGGCGTCAACGACGGTGACGCTCCGGTCGAGGTCCGCGCGCGGTACGCCGTGCGCGGGCCGCTCGGCAACGCGTACCCGGCCGGCATCGCCGACCTGGAGCTCGACATCCGTGGCCCGCGCGACGCCGAGACCCTGCGCGGGCTCGGGGAGCGGGTCCTTCGAGAGAACCCGGCCTGCCGACGCATCGTGCTGCCGGTCCCGGCCGGCGACCTGGCCGCGATCGCGTTCGCGGAGGACGCCGGGTTCCGGTACGTCGTCGACGTCGACGTCCCGGGCGAGCGCCGGGGGATCACCGAGCTCTCCCTCCTGGTCATGGAGCCCGGCTGGGTCGCCGACGCGCCGACCGCCGTCGACGACCTCCCCCTCTGATCACGCCGCACGGGCGGTGGGATTCCACCGAATCCCACTGCCCGTCTTACGTTTTCGGGGCCTCCCGCGGCGCCCCCATACGAGACACCTTCCGGTACATCCGTCAGTGCGTCGCCCCGGGTGCCGGCCTCGACTCATCGATGTCACGCACTCCTACTGGCACTGGCACTGCAGATTCGACGTTACGGCCCATCCGCCTGCGAGCGCATCGCGGTACCAATTCAAGATCTCCTGCGCGTCGGACGACACGATTCGTCGTGGTCTCCTCGCCGGAATCGACTCCGAACCCATCGCAGCCCCGCCTTCCGACGCTGTCAGCGCACCTTCCCGAAACACCGACTGAGCGGCATCCCCCGATACTGCCCGTAGTTGTCGATCCGCGAGAATCGTGCGTGCAGGGCCACATCCGCGAACACCTGCAGGATCTGCTCCCGTGTCCTGACGGCAGGGCCCTATCGACTACCTCACACAAGCGCTCGCCCAAGCTCATCCGGAAGCGAGTCACAGAAATCCCGGTATGCGGCCGGCACTGTTCGAAGCTATGGCCCGGGGTTGCCTGCCGGGCCGATGGACAGAAGGAGTCGGACGAGTTCGGCCTGGCGGTGCGTGGTGGTCTTCTCGAAGATGTGCTGAAGATGGGTTCTGACCGTGGTGGTCGAGACGGAGAGTTCCTCGGCGATCGGCCTCAACCCATCGCCCTGAGCGACCCGCAGCGCAACCTCCGCCTCCGTGCTGGTGAGCGCGTACAGCCGGCGCAACATGGCGGTGTCCAATTTGGGTACGCGATCGGGGTCGTCGATCACCACGAGTGCGGTGGCCTTCGATGCGTCCAGTCCGATGGTTTCCTCGACGGTCTCCGCACTGAGAGGGACCACGTGAACTGCATATTCGCATCGTCCGGACGGGCGGGGGCAGGAGACTGAGCCTCCGGAGGAAACACCGTCGCCGTGTGCGTTCAGCGCGCGGTACATGAGAGAGCGGAGTTCTCGATCAGAACGCGTGAGGGACGCTGAAATAGATCCCTGCCGATCGAGGTGAAGGCCGTCGCCGGAAACGAAGATTCTCTCGGCTGCGGTGTTGAGGTGCAGAATCCGTGTGTCCGGTCCAATGATCACGATGCCGCGCGACACCTGCTCGAGCGCCGCGGACAGGTCGCGTTCACTCTGCGCAAGGTCCGCGAGTCTCGCTTGGGTGTGAATTGCCTGTTGTAGGTGCGGAATCAACTGTCGGAACGACGAAAGCCGATCGGTGGTTCCGAACGGTTCCGGGCCACGCTCGGCGGCAACTCCCAGCCACGCGGTGTTGCTACCGCTGGTCAGTCGGACGAACAGGCCGTCCTCGAAATGATTGGGGCGGCACCAGTCGGCGTAGAACTCCGTGTTCACGTGGGGGTAGATCAACTCGGTGCCGGTGTGAATGATGCCGATCGGAGCGCTTTCCACGACTTCTGCCACATAGTCGAGTCGACCGTAGTACTCGTTGTAGGCGGCTTGTGCGGAAGGCTCACCACCGACCTGCCAGTCGGCTCGTCGCTTGCTCCTCGACGACGTCAGCAGGCCGGAACCGTGACCGTCGAAGGCGCGTACGAGACCGCGGAGTACCGAATTCCACTGTTCGGGAGCGAGGGCCGTCGCGTAGATGGCGGACACAAGGCGGGAGAATTCATCGACTCTGATCATCGACCACCCCTTGTGGAGGTCGGGTGCACAGCACGGGGTTCTTCGATTATCGCCGATTTCGTCTGTTTGCACGAGGTCGAATTCGGCAATGAGTGATGTTCTGGTTCTGGGCCTTCGAGCACGAATCCGAATTACATCCGCTTTCGGGACGATCATGGACCCACATCTACCCTGAAGCGCTTAGGGAGTCGCGATGGGAGCCGATGAAAACCCTTACTGGCCAATGCTTCCGGATGGATCTCGCTGGTGCACCTCACGTCGGACACCGACCGCTACCGCCAAACTCGAATCCGATCCGGTCGCTTGCACCGCAGTCGTCAACCATTACCAATGGCGGTCCCCAGGCCGCGAAATCGCGTCCATAAGTGACCCACTACACTCGAGGTGAGAATTGTGACATACGCCACTATGCCCATAAATGTGGCAACTCCCGACCAGGCCCATTTGCCGGCCACCCATGACCAGACCCGTCAGACAGTCACCCGATGGACGATCAGCGGTGTCGGAATCGCTCGGATCCTCTACGGCATCCTCCCCCTGGCACTCCTGGCCAACGGATTCGCGGCAGGTACCGGTATCGCGACCGCAGTACTCGCGACCATAGGGGTCGGGTTCGTCATCCAAGGCATCGCCATGACAGCGCTGGCGAGGGCGCTCACCGACATCGACGCCGCCGTGATCATCTCGGTCGTGCTCGATGCACTCGTCGCCGTCGTCGCGCTCGTGCTCATGGTCGCCGGATGGAACCAACTCACCGCTGCTGCAGGACTGGTAGTGCTCGGCGCGATGGCAGCGGCCACCGTCTCCGCTGTCATCGTCACTATGACGTCCACCCCGTTCTGACGCGGGATCACCAGGCTCCGAGCGTCCCATGCCCTCCGATGGAGCGGAGGACCGGCGGCGCATCGAGGTAGTCGACACCAGCCGTCCGGCTTTCCGGCCAGTGTGATTACTGTCACCTGCACGATGCCGCCCGGATGACGTTCGTGGCGTCGCCGGGATCGACGCTGGAAGCACCGTGGCTGCAGTTTGCGATGATGGGTCGCTGGAGGAACCGACTCGACGCGGCGGAACCGGGTCAGGCTCGCCCGTTCGGCCACCCGACTCCGCCGGAACCCTCGTCCACGCGTACGTCGTCAGCGGCAGGATGCGAGTCGGCCAGGGTAACGAGCTCACCGATCTCCACCCCGGCGATGTAGTGACGATCGGCCCGATGGAGCAGGATCTGGGGACGAGGGGGCCCTAGAGTCGGAAGGCGGTTCGACATGGCAGGTACTCCCCGGGAAGCCGGCCGAACCACAGCATCGCGCGTGCTCGCAATCCTGGAGGTATTCGGGGAGGATCCTGGCCCACACGCGTTGAGCACCATCGCGGCCGCGACGAGCATGCCGCTGACGACGGTTCATCGCCTGGTCGGCGAACTCGAGCAGTGGGGCGCACTGCTGCGCGGACCCGACGGCCGCTACCAGATCGGCATCCGGCTGTGGGAAATCGGTCAGAACGCCGGGCTCCGGCTCCGCGACATCGTCCATCCGCCGCTCCAGGACCTCTTCGATCTCACCCACGAGACCGTTCACTTCGTGGTGCGCCGCGGTACCGAAGTGATCTACGTCGATCGCATCTACGGAAGCAGACGCGTCCCCCGACTGGCGCGCGTCGGCAGCCGACTCCCCCTGCACCCGACCGCTGTCGGCAAGGTGCTCCTGGCATACCAGGACCCGTGGTTCAGGGAGACGTACCTGGCCCACACTCTCGAGCGTCGCTCGAGATTCACGATCACCGAACCGGCGCGGCTCGCGCGCGAACTCGACACCATCCGTGAACAGGGCTACGCGAGGACCCAGGAGGAGATGGCCCTCGGGTCCTGTTCGGTGGCGATACCGGTCCGCGCGCCGAACGACGAAGTCGTCGCAGCGATCGGAATCGTGCTCCCGAGCAGCCGATCGGCCGACATTGCGCGCTTCCTTCCCCCACTCCGCGGCACCGGCGCGCGGCTGGAGAAGGTCTTCAAGGCTTTGCCGCAGCCCGTTGAACAGGCAATACGAACCTTCTGGCTCGGTTGATTCCGTTCATCGGAAGATCCTGCTTGGCTGCGTCGCGGGCGGAAGCAAGAGTGGTCCACGTCATAAGGAGGACGACATGGAGACCGCCACCACACGGCACCGAGGCGACGCTGACGACACCGGCCTCCTCGGCAGGGACATCCGGGCTCTCGTTCCGGCGACCGGTGACGTTCCGCACCTGATCGACATGGACCCGCCTCAGGATCGCATCTGGCGGCGCGCTGCTCCGTACCTACGGGTACGGGACAACGACGCCCACACCCTGTATGCCTTCGGCATCGCCCGCGCGCTACTCGACCAGGTACCGGGGGCGCGGCCCGAGATCGTGCTGCCGGCGATCCTGCTCCACGACGTCGGGTGGTCGACGGTCCCGGAGGAACTGGTGCTGGAGGCGATCGCGCCACGGCCGCGGCACCCGGAACTGGTCCGCGTCCACGAGATCGAGGGCGCCGCGATCGCGCGGTCGATCCTCGGCGACCTCGGCACACCCGACACCGACATCGACGAGATCGCCGCAATCATCGACGGTCACGACAGCCGCCGCGAGGCCACAAGCCCCAGCGACGCGGTCGTCAAGGATGCCGACAAGCTCTGGCGGATCACACCGCACGGACTGGCCACCGTCGGCCGATGGTTCGGGCTCGCCCAGTCCGAGACGCTCCGACTCGTGGGGTCCCGAACCCACGCCCACCTGTGCACCGAACCGGCCCGAGTGATGGCTCGCGCGTTCGCCGCGATCGCGTCGACCGACGTGTCACCGCAGCTTCGCGAACTGTCTTCCGCCGCAACGAATACCTCAGACACCGCGCTCTACGAGCACCCGACACCCCGATTCCAGGAGTGAACATGTCCGCGCCGACACAGAAGACGACCGACACCGTCTCCACGGGTGGTTGCCCCGTCGCCCACCATGGCTACGAACCGTTCGACATGAACGATCCGTTCTCGGCCTACGCCCGACTCCGCTCGGCGGAACCCGTCATGTTCGACGAGCGGATCGACTGCTGGGTGGTCACCCGCTACGAGGACATCAAGGCCGTCTTCGACAACTGGGAGGTCTTCAGCAGCGAGAACGCCCAGGCACCGGTGCGTGAACGGGGGCCGCAGGCCAAGCAGATCATGAACGACGGCGGGTTCACCGCCTACTCCGGACTGTCCGCCCGGAGGCCGCCGGAGCACACCCGCATCCGCAAGGCGACCTCGAAGGCGTTCACTCCACGCCGCTACAAGGCACTCGAGCCGTTCGTCCGCGCGAATGTCGATCAGCAACTGCGGGCCCTGCTCGCGCACGAGGACCGCCGCGGTGACCTGCTGCGCGACCTCGCCTACGACGTGCCGACCGTGACGATCCTGACACTGATCGGCGCCGACACGAGCCAGGTCGACCAGTACAAGCGCTGGTCCGACTCCCGCGCCGCGATGACGTGGGGCAATCTGAGCGACGAGCAGCAGATTCCGCACGCGCACAACCTGGTCGAGTATTGGCAGGAGTGCCGGCGACTGGTCGCCCACGCCCACGAGCACGGTGGGGACAACCTCGTCGCCGACCTGGTGCGCGCCCAGCAAGAGGGCACCGAGATCACCGACCACGAGATCGCGTCGGTCTGCTACAGCCTGCTGTTCGCCGGGCACGAGACGACCACGACACTGATCTCCAATACGCTGCGACTGCTCCTGGCCCACAGGGAGCAGTGGGCGGCGCTACGGGACGATCCGAAGAAGATCCCGAAGGCCGTCGAGGAGGTGCTGCGCTTCTCCCCCTCGATCGTCGCGTGGCGCCGAAAGGCACTCGAGGACACGATGATCGGCGAAACGGCCATTCCCGCCGGGGCGAACGTCCTGCTCGTGATGGGCTCCGCCAACAGGGACGAGTCGTACTTCGCCGATCCCGAGACGTTCGACATCACTCGGGACAATGCGCGCGAGCACCTCGCCTTCGGCTTCGGCCTGCACTACTGCCTGGGCAACATGCTCGCCAAGCTCCAGACCCGCGTCGTCGTCGAGGAGGTACTGAAAACAGCGCCGTTCCTCGAACTCGTAGATCCCGACGCGATCACGTTCGGCGAGAACCTGTCGTTCCGGGCCCCGACGTCGGTACCGGTACGGTGGGACGCACTCGGCGAGAGCGGGGCCGACACCGACGGCACCACCGAGACCGCGTCGGCACGGTACATCCAGTTCTTCGACAGCCCGCGGGAACCGCAGCACGATCAGTTGGGCGGCAAGTGCGCGTCGCTGGTGTCGCTGACGGCGGCCGGCATGCCGGTGCCACCCGGCTTCGCACTCACCACGACGCTGTACGACGATTTCATCGCGACGGCCGGAATCGCCGACGAGATCCGTGAGCTGCTCGCCGGCCTCGATCCCGAGGACGTCACCCGCGTGGATGATATCTCCATCCGGATCAGGGACGCGATCACCTCGCGCCCGGTCCCGGAGCCGCTGCGGCGCTTGACGATCGACGCATACGAGCGCCTGCAGTCACGATTCGAGCACCCCGTGCCGGTGGCTGTGCGGTCGTCGGCGACCGCGGAGGATCTGCCCGACGCCAGCTTCGCCGGCCAGCAGGACACCTACCTGTGGCTCAACGGGGTCGACGAGGTACTCGAGCACATCCGGCACTGCTGGGCATCGCTCTACACCAGTCGCGCGATCACGTACCGGCTGAAGAACAACATCCCCGACGCTGGACTCTCGATGGCCGTGGCGGTCCAGAAGATGGTCAGTGCCAGGGTCGCCGGCGTCGCGATGACGATGGACCCCACCAACGGGGACCGCTCGAAGATCACCGTCGACGCGTCGTACGGTGTCGGCGAGATGGTGGTCTCCGGTCAGGTCACCCCGGACAACATCGTGCTCGACAAGGTGATGCTGACCGTGGTGTCCGAGACGATCGGCGACAAACACGCCGAACTGGTTCCCGATCCCGTCTCCCACCGCCTCGTCGAGCGTGAGGTCGACGCCGACCGCCGCGCCTGCCGGAGCCTGAGCGACGAGGAACTGAAGGCCGTCGCCGCGATCGCCAAACGCGCCGAGAAGCACTACGGATGCCCGCAGGACATCGAGTGGGCACTCGACGCCGACCTCCCGGACGGCGAGAACCTCCTGCTGCTGCAGTCCCGCCCCGAAACCGTGTGGTCTGCAAAACCCGCTCAGGACAAGGCAACCGAGACCACCAAGCCTGCTCGACGGAGCTTCGACATGAGCTCGATCAGCCGAGCAATGACCAAGCCGCGCTCCGCCTGATCCGACCGCGCACTCCGCGTACAGATCCAGCACCCGCCCCGCACCGCTTTCCTTCCAGAGGAACTCCTATGACGATGAAGTCCTTTCCGAGCCCCTTCGACCTCGAGACGCCCGCGGGCGCCGAGGGGTGGGAGGAGCTCTACCCGTACAACATGGTCTTCCAGCCGAACCGCAAGGAGGTCGACGACGCCAAGTTCTGGTTCTGCGACAGCCAGCACTGGCCCACGGTCTTCAAGCCCTTCGAGACCATCGGCGGTGAATTCGCCGTCAAGTGCCTGGGCCAGTACAACACCCGGCACCTGCTCATCCCGAACTCCAACGGCATCGAGTTCAAGATGCACCTCGGCTATCTGTACATGTCGCCGATCCCCGCTCCCGAGGAGGAGTTCGACACCCGCGCACCGCAGTTCGAGGAGCGCGCGGCGTACTACTACCAGAACTGGGAGCCACTGCTCGAGCAGTGGCACAAGAAGGTCCGCCAGACGATCGACGAGATGAACGCGCTGTCGTTCGCGAAGCTGCCCGACATGGTGTCGATCGAGGACATCCGCTCGGGGAAGGCCATGGACGGCACCGAGGTTCTGCTCGAGAACTACGACCGGCTGATCCAGCTCTGCTACCAGAACTGGCAGTACCACTTCGAGTTCCTCAACCTCGGGTACATCGCGTACCTCGACTTCTTCGGCTTCTGTAAGGAGGTGTTCCCGAACATCCCCGACCAGTCGATCGCGACGATGGTCCAGGGCGTCGACATGGAGCTGTTCCGGCCCGACGACGAACTCAAGGGCCTCGCGAAGCTGGCCGTCGAGCTCGGGCTGACCGGGCTGTTCGACAACACGGACGACCCGGACGGCACCCTGGCCCGGATCGCGGCGGCGGAGAACGGCGCCCGGTGGATCACCCAGTACGAAGGCGCCCAGGATCCGTGGTTCAACTTCACCGTCGGCAACGGCTTCTACGGCCACGACAAGTACTGGATCGAGCACCAGGAACTGCCGCTCGGCTACATCGCCGACTACATCCGGCGCCTCGGCGAGGGGCAAGACATCATGCGCCCGGTCGCCGAACTGGCCGCCGAGCGCGACCGGATCGCCGAGGAGTACCGCGACCTGCTCGACGACGACACGCGAGAGTCGTTCGACGCCAAGCTCGGACTGGCCCGCACCGCCTACCCGTACGTCGAGAACCACAACTTCTACATCGAGCACTGGACGATGGGCGTCTTCTGGCGCAAGGTCCGCGAGCTCTCCCGCATGCTGCATGAGGAAGGGTTCTGGCCCGAGCAGGACGACCTGCTCTACCTCAAGCGCGGCGAGGTGCGCGAAGCCCTGTTCGACCTCGCCACCGCATGGGCCGTCGGCGCCGAGCCGACCGGACCGCACTACTGGCCCGCCGAGATCGAACGCCGTCGAGGCATCGTCGACGCGCTGAAGTCCCGCCGCCCCGAGCCGGCGCTCAACACGCCCCCGGAGTTCATCACCGAGCCGTTCACGAGCATGCTCTACGGCATCACCACCGAGCAGGTCCAGCAGTGGCTCAACGACGACGACCAGTCCGGCGACAATCTCCGTGGCATGGCCGCGTCGCCGGGTGTCGTGGAAGGCATCGCCCGCGTGATCACCAGTTCAGACGAACTGGCTCTCGTCCAGGACGGCGAGATTCTCGTCGCCCCGGTCACCGCTCCGTCCTGGGGCCCGATCTTCGGGAAGATCAAGGCGACGGTGACCGACATCGGCGGCATGATGAGCCACGCCGCGATCGTGTGCCGCGAGTACGGTCTGCCGGCCGTGACCGGCACCGGGTCCGCGTCGACGCAGATCAAGACCGGGCAACGCCTGCACGTCGACGGCACCAAGGGTGTCGTCACGATCGTGGGCGAGTGACATGCGAACCGTTCTGATCACCGGTGGCGCAGGAGGACTCGGCCGCGCATTCGCGGAAGGATTCGCCGACCGCGGCTACCGGGTGGCCGTCGCCGACATCGACGCCGAGGGCGCCGAGGAGACGGCGAGACAGCTCCGCGAGCGCGGGGCCGAGGCGCTGTCGACGGCGGTGGACGTGACCTCGGTGGAATCCACCGACGCGATGGCGACCGCGGTCGCCGAGTTCGGGGGCGGCCACATCGACGTCCTCGTCAACAACGCCGCGATCTACGCCGGCGTGACCCGGTCAGCTTTCGAGGAGATCGACCCGGGCGAATGGGATCGCGTCATGGCGGTGAACCTGAAGGGGCCATGGATGTGTGCGCGGGCCTGCAGCCCGCACCTGGCAGAGGGCGGATCTGTCGTGAACCTCTCCTCCGCAACGATTCTCAGCGGATCGGCGAATTGGATGCACTACGTCGCATCGAAGGGTGGCGTGGTCGCTCTGACCCGGGTCATGGCCAAGGAGTTGGGTTCGCGGTCGATCACCGTCAACGCGATCGCTCCCGGCTTCACCCTCACCGAGGCCAGTTACGGCCTGATGGAACAGGCCGAGACCTACGGTGTCGACCGCGGCGCGATCAAGCGGGCCAGTCAGCCCGACGACATCGTCGGAGCCGCACTGTTCCTGGCCGGTCCGGACAGCAAGTACATCACCGGCCAGACACTCGTCGTCGACGGCGGCCGACAGTTCATCTAGGAGGCGCAGCAATGCCCACAGTCACCTACACCGATCACGACGGCAACTCCCGCGTCGTCGAAGGCAGTGTCGGCGATTCCGTCATGGAGGTCGCGATGCGCAACGGCGTCGCCGGCATCATCGCCGAGTGCGGAGGCTCGCTGTCCTGCGCGACGTGCCATGTCTTCGTCCGGCCGGACCAGTTCGAAGACCTGTCGGCGATGGACGACATGGAAGACGAGATGCTCTACGGCACGGCGGTGGACCGCCAGGACAACTCCCGCCTGTCCTGCCAGGTCAAACTCACGGACGGCATGAATCTGCACGTGCGCACCCCGGAAACGCAGGTGTGACAATGGTTTCCGACGACTCCGCCGCCGGCAGCGGGCTACTCGTCATCGGGTCGAGCCAGGCCGGCGTCCAGCTGGCCGGCTCGCTCCGCGCCCTCGGGTACGCCCCGCCGATCACCCTGCTGGGCGACGAAAACCACCGCCCCTACCAGCGGCCGGCACTGTCCAAGGAGTTCCTGCAGGGTCTGGTTTCCGCCGAATCGCTGATCTTCCGCAGCGCGGAATACTGGGACGAGCACCGCATTTCGCTGGTCAAGGGTGAGCGCATCACCAGCGTCGAGCGCGGGCCCGACGGGTCGGGCGTCGCCGTCGCGGCGTCCGGCACGAGGTTCCCCTTCGATCGTCTGGCGCTGACCGTCGGTGCCCGCGCGCGAACGATCGACGTACCGGGCCACCACCTGGACGGGGTGCTGTACCTGCGCAATGCCGACGACGCCCTCGAGTTGCGCCGGCGCATGCCGGACGCCACCGACATCGTTGTCGTCGGCGGCGGGTTCATCGGGATCGAGGCGGCCGCGAGCGCCCTGAAGATGGGCAAGAGCGCTACGGTGCTCGAGGCCGGGCCGCGCCTGGTCGGCCGGGCCGTCGGGCCGGAGACGTCGGAGTATCTCCTCGAGGCACACCGCACACGCGGAATGCGAATCGAGTTGGACGCCAAGGTTTCCCGGATCGTGGAAGCGGACGGCGCGGTGACGGGCGTCGAGTTGACCGACGGACGCGTCCTGCCCGCGCAGATCGTGCTCGTCGGCATCGGCGTCGTGCCCAATGTCGAACTGGCGCAGTCGATGGGACTCGTCTGCAACGACGGCGTCCGCGTCGACGAGTACGCGCTGGCCTCCGACGGCACCACGGTCGCCGTGGGTGACTGCGCAAACATGCCCAACCCCGTGCCCGGCGCCGACCCGGGCGACCGGATCCGGGTCGAGAGCGTCAACAACGCCATCGAACACGCCAAGATCGCCGCCTACTCGCTCACCGGGCGCCGCACCGAATACACCAGCATTCCGTGGTTCTGGTCGAACCAGGGCGATCTGAAGCTGCAGATCGCGGGCCTGTCGACCGGATACGACACCACGGTCGTGCGCAGGGACGAGGCGAAAGGCAAGTACACGGTTCTGTACTACCGCGGCGGACGCCTCATCGCGGCCGACTGCGTCAACAACCCGCTCGACTTCATGGCCGTGCGGGGCGCCCTAGCGAAGGGTGCCCACATCCCCGCCGATCTCGCGGCCGACCCTGCGACGGCCCTCAAGACGATCACCGCCGAGAGCGCGGACGCGCTCCCGGCTCCGACTCCATCCGAATCGAGGTAGTGCGCAATGCGTACCCCTACCGCCCTTCCCGTCGACACCTCGYCGATCGTCGTGGCTCCCGACGCCGACACCGACTTGGATCCGATCTGGAAGTCGGTGGTTCCCGAGTCCCGGGCCCGCGGCAACGACATCCACCTGCCCACGTCGTTCGCATACGCCGAGCGCCTGTGCGACTGCTACCCCGAGGCAGACTCGCTCATCGTCCGCGTCTCGATCCTGCTGCACGACACCGGATGGGGGCGTGTCGACGAATCACGGATCATCTCCGAAGGTTTCAGCGGCGACTGGCGCAAGGCCGCGATCCGGTACGAACACGAACGTCAGGGCTGCATCATCGCTCGCGAGGTACTGCCGCCGCTCGGCTACGACGACGAGTTCGTCGAGCGCGTCTGCGAGATCATCGACGGCCACGACACACGGCCCGACGCCAAATCCCTCGAGGACGAACTCGTGCGCGACGCCGACCGTCTGTGGCGCTTCGCTCCCGTCGGTATCGCACTTGCCTCGTCCTGGTTCGGGATGACGCCCTCGGTGTACTGCGACCGACTCGAGAGCGAGATCCTGCCCGAACTGAAAACCGAAGCCGGATACCGGATCGCCGTGGCAGACCTCGATCGGTCCCGCGCGCTGTTGAAGACGGACGTGCTGCGATGACACGGGCCGTGCCGAGCAGGGACCGGGTCGAGCTTCCCTACACACACGTCGACGATCTCTTCGTCGACGGCACCTGGGTCACGTCCACGAGCAACGCGCGCATCGACGTCGTCGACCCGGCCACCGAGGAGGTGTGGGGTTCGGTACCGAACGCCTCCACTCGCGACGTCGATGCCGCGGTCGGCGCCGCCGACCGTGCCTTCCGCGGACCGGGGTGGTCGGATCTGCGTCCGTCCGACCGCGCGGAGTACCTGCTGCGGATCGCGGACGAGATCGAGAAGCGGGCCGAACCGATGTCGTGGACGAACACCCGAGAGAACGGCAGCCCTGTCGCCGAGACCTCGGGTAGTGCGGCGAATGCCGCCGGGATCTTCCGCTACTTCGCATCGCTGGCGTCGTATCTCGAGCGCGACGACGAGCGCCCCTACCCGAACGGGCTCGGCACGACCACCGTCTTTCGCGACCCGGTCGGCGTGTGTGTCCTCATCGCGCCCTGGAACTTCCCGATCAACCTCGTCGTCGCCAAGCTGGCGCCCGCACTCATCGCCGGCTGCACCGTCGTGATCAAGCCTGCCGAAACCACCCCTCTGTCGATCCGGTTCGTCATCGAGGCGGTCGCGGCCGCCGGCGTCCCACCCGGCATCGTGAACCTGGTGACCGGGACGGGCGCCGTCGGGGACCACCTCGTGCGCCATCCTCTGGTCCGTAAGGTTGCATTCACCGGGTCCACCCCGGTCGGCAGGAAGATCGCGGCGGCGTGCGGTGAACTACTGCGGCCGGTCACACTCGAACTGGGCGGCAAATCGTCGGCGATCGTGCTCGAGGATGCCGATCTGGACGCCTTCGCCCAGGTGTTGATCCGGTCCTGCATGCGCAACACGGGCCAGACCTGCTACATCTCGACCAGAATCCTCGCGCCCGCGGCGCGGTACGACGAGGTCGTCGACACCGTCACGCGCACCGTCGCCGCGGCCAAGCATGGGGACCCCTTCGACGGCGACACCGTCTTCGGACCATCGGCGACCGAGGCGCAGTACGGGAAGGTCCTCGGGTACATCGAGGGCGCTCGTGCCGAGGGCGCCCGCCTCACCACCGGCGGTGGCCGCGCTGACACGGACCGCGGGTACTTCGTGCAGCCCACCGTCTTCGCCGATGTCACTGCGGAGATGACCATCGCCCGCGAGGAGATCTTCGGACCGGTCGTCACTGTCATGCGGTACGAGACCGTCGACGACGCCGTCGCGATCGCCAACGACACCGCGTTCGGTCTCGGCGGAATCATCTTCTCCACCAACGAGGATCGTGCCATCGAGGTGGCACGCCGGATCGACACCGGATCGGTAGGCATCAACTTCTTCGCCTCGAACCACAGTGCGCCGTTCGGAGGACGTGGAGACTCCGGCCTGGGAGTCGAGTTCGGAATCGAAGGTCTGAACGCCTACCTCACACCGCAGTCCGTCCACCACCGGCAGTAGTGCGCGACCCCACGGGCCCGTCCACGTCCTGTCCCGTTTCCGGACCGAACGGATAGGCTGCCGTCGCTGGTCGGAACGCACGAATCATCTGGGGGCGAAGAGTCGATGACGAGATCCAGGGCGCTGCGGTTGATCGCGGGTGCGGTCGGGGTGGCGGGACTCGTCGCGGGCGTGGCGGCACTGGCCACATTCCGCTCGGGTGCCTCCAACAACATCGTGATCGTGCTGGCATCGTTGGCGCCGCTTCTGCTGTTGGCCACCGTGGTCGGCGCGATCGTCTCGGCTGTCGCACGACAGTGGCTGCTGCTCGCCGCGGCCGTGGTCGTCGTCGGGCTCGGCGGCTGGGCGTACGGCCCGTTGTACGTCGCGGGTGCGTCCGGAGAACCGGTGGTGGACGAGAACGGACCGTCGATTCGCGTGATGCAGTCCAACATCATGGTGGGTTCCGCCGATCCGGAGGCCCTGGTGCGGATGGTGCGAGAACGTGACATCGATGTGCTCACGATCCAGGAGTTGACCGACCCGTCCGTCGAGGCCCTGCGGAAAGCCGGGCTCGAGGACCGTCTGCCCCATCAGGTTCTGGCCCCGCACACCACCGGCGGCGGCGGTGGCGGCATCTACAGCCGACTGCCGTTGTCGAACGGCCGCCAGGTGGAGGGAATGGCACTGACCAATCTGGTGACCGAGGTCGATGCCGGACTCGGCCGGCCGGTGATCCTGTACGACGTGCATCCGGTGCCCGCGTACATCGCGCCGGCAGCACATTGGACGGAGGATTTCGATCGGTTGCGCGCCGATATGGATTCGTCGGCCGCGCACGACAACGTCATCGTCAGTGGCGACTTCAATGCCACTTACTCGCACAGCAAGTTCCGCGATCTGCGCCACGGCGGATACGTCGATGCGGCCGACCAACTGGGCGCCGGGATCCTGCCGACGTATCCCACCGACAAGCGCTACCCCGCAGTCGTCGGGATCGACCACATCCTCACGAAGGGCGGCACGGCAACCTCGCTCGAGCGCATCGACGTAGTCGGATCCGACCACCACGGGCTGGTCGCGGACGTGCGGCTCACGACCGGATCCTGAGCCGGAACGAGTTGCATCAGAACGGCGGCGGTTCGTCGGTCTCGTTCGTGCCGTCGGCCGTTTGGCGGTGTCTGCGTCGCGGGAGGTGCGGGACGAGCGTGTTGTCGAGGTCGGTCATCGCGACCCCGCCGGGAAGAGTGACCGTGGTGGTGCCGTAACTGCTCGACCACACGAGGATGCCGCCCGCCAACATGGTGGCGGTGATGCGGTCCATCGTCTTGAGGTTGTGGTGGAACTGGCACAGGCACTGCAGGTTCGACGGAATGGTCCAACCACCCGCGATCGGGTTGCGGTGTGTGAAGGCGACGATGTGGTCGAGTTGGCAGCGGGCCGCGGGCACCGAGCAGCCCGGGAACCGGCAGTGCCCGTCGCGGGTGCGGACCATGCTCGTGGTCGATGCGTCCGGCCGGTACGTGAGGGCGCCGTGCGGTGGCTGCGCTTGTCCGCCGTGCCCGTCCGGGAATCGCCCGCGCCGCAACGTCGCGTCGGTGTCGAGCCTGTTCAGAACGTCCGCAATCGTGGTGCCCTCTCCGACCGGTGGCGGTCCCGGCAGTGGTGGTGGCCGATCCCACCACGACGACGGGATCGGCGATTCCGGCAACCGTCCCCCTCGGTGTCGGCGGCCCCGGGCGCGGAACACCTGCAGGCCCTGACGTCGCTGTGGCGCGGATTCGGTTGCGTTGCCTTGGCCGCCCGGCGCCGCCGAAATGGTGTCCGCATCCGGACCTGTACCCGTATCAGTCTCGGTGGGCTGCGTCGACGGTGTGAGCCCCAGTTCTGTTGCGAGCCGAAGTAGTTCAGGATCTCTTCCACGGCCGACGAGGCGATTCGCCGATATCGCCTGTGCCGGTCCGGTGTCGACGCAAAGCCCATGACTCGCCCCTCCCGTCAACCACACACGCTACTTCCGAGCACCCGCGAAGTCAGCGAACTCCACCGGCAGCCCGCCACTTCGTGGCATCGTCGAGGCTGTGAGGATCCTCGGACCCGTTGCCGCCACGGTTGTCCCGTGGTTGCGGTGGCGGGCCTCGTCCATCTTCACGAGCGCCCGCCGAGTCCGCCCGGCGACGCGGAGATCGCGGCGGGAGTCGATTGCCTGGATCCGGGCATGTTCCCCGGCCGTTTCCCACCGCCGACGGCGCAGACCTTCACACCTCCATCGACGGGATCGGTGCCCGACAACTTCATTCCCGTTGCCGTCGTGTCCTGTGAACCGACCTTCGGCAGGTCGCGCCTCGATGCGAACGGGAACCCTGTGGGCACGGAGGTGACGGTCGACGAGGTTCGGCACGCCGGCGATCTCACCGTGCTCCTGTCCGCGCTGTCCGAGGATTCGGACCCGCAGGGCTGGTGAATCGAGGCGTGGTTCGGCAAGACCCGCGACTACACCGGCGGCGCACACTGCACCCCGGGGATCCCATGCTCCATGCTCTGGCTCGTCGATGCCGACGGTCGCGCGATCCGGCCCGCGATACCGAAAACCCGTTCCTGAGGACCCAAGCCCGATGCGCGCGAGGCGATCGCCCGACTCACCGTGGTCGATCGCACCAGCCATGGCCTCTTCGTGCCGAGGTCCGACTCGTAGGCCCTCAGGCGACGCCGTCGCGGTGGGCGACCGCCTCGAGATGTGCGCGGATGGCGGCGGCGACCAGCTGCGGATTCTCGAGCGCAGGTATGTGGCCGACTCCGGGGAGGGCGACCTCCTGGACATGGTCGGGCAGCTCGTCGACGAAGCGTTGGATGAACTTCTCCCGCAGGAAGAACGAATCGAACTCGGAGATGATCAACGAGGTCGGCGCCCTCACCGCGCCCAGACCCGTCAGTGGGCCGTCACGCAGGAATGCGAGCAGGATCGGCAGGTAGACCGAACAGCGGGAGACGGCACGGATCACGTCGGTGGCGTCTGCCGGGTCGACGGCCGACATGTCGTGGCTGCAATTGCGGATGATCGGCCGCTGGAACAGCGGATGTGACGCGGCGCGATCGCCGAGCACCCGGGCGAGCGCCGCGAGCGGGAACTGGGCGACGAACCCGCTCCCCATCCGGAACTCCGTCGCCGAGAAGCGCTTCCAGCCTCCACTGGGATTGATCGCGGCGAGCGATGCGGCCCGGCCCCGCCGCTCCAGCTCGAATCCCACCTGGCCGCCGAGCGAGTTCCCGACGACGTGGCATGTGTCCCAACCGATCACGTCGAGCTCGCGTTCGATCCCGTCGGCAATACCGGAGATGCCGAGATCCCGCCATCGCGGCCGCGGACCGCCCCAGTGACCGGGCATCGTCAGCGCCAGGACGTCGCAGTCCGAAGCAAGTTCGTCGACCACGCGATGCCACACGTGGTGTGACAGCGTGAATCCGTGCAGCAGCAAAACACGTTCGCCGGCCCCCGCCCGTCGCGCGGATGTCACCATGACGCCCCCTCCCCGAAGCACTACGTCATGAGTAACACCGCGCGACAGCGATGTCCAGGGTCGCCGAGAGAGGTCGGCGAGAGTCGCTACTTCGCGGTGGTCACCGCGAAGCCCGCAACCCACTCCGGGATCGGCCGGTAGTACCGCGACTGCAACTCGTACGCACCCGACGCCGCGAGTGCCGCGTAGGCCGCGATCCACGTGCGCACCTCGTGCGACGACCCGCCACCGTTCGCCTCGAAGAACTCGTTGGTCCAGCCGTCGAACTGCGCGATGTCTCCCGCGGCGACGATGTCGAGAACGTCGTTGTCCCACTCCGGATTCAACGGCTTACGCGTGGAAGTTCCTGCCGCCAGATCGATTCCGGACTGCACGACCCGCTGCTCACCGCGGGCACGCTGCTCTGGGGTGGGCGGGTTGCCGAGGATCAGCGCCTCCGCGACCCGCGGCGGCGCACCGGCGAGGATCGGCACCGGCGGATCGTGCGACAGTCCGCCCGACGCCAGGAACAGCACGCGCTTGTCGAGCAGCGCCGCGGCCTCACCGAGCGCCTTGCCGAACTGTCGGATCCGGCGCACCGGGCCGAGAGGGGCCGCGACGCCGTTGATGAACACCGGCACGACCGGCACCGACCGGATGCCGCCGAACAGCATCTCGAGCGGCTGCACGAATCCGTGGTCCACGACCATGCGTGCCGAGATCGTGAGGTCGATGTCACGCTCGAGGACACCCTCGGCGATCGCGTCGGCCGCATCGGTGTCGACCAGGATCTCGCCTTCCGCGGAACCGAAGTCGCCCACCGCGATTGCGCCGGTGCCGATAGCGAACGGTGGCATCTTCTCGTAGAAGAAGCCGTTGTAGTGGTCGGGCGCGAACAGCACGACGACCTCGGGAGCGAACTCCTCGATGAACGCTCGCGCCCCGGCGACGGCGTGGTCGACCTCGTCGAGCACCTCCTGAGCCGGATCGTTCAGCCCGATCAGGGGTGAATGGGACAGCGCAACCAGTGCGACTGGCATGTAGGGCTCCTTCAGCCTGAATCAGATTCCGGGAGAGGTTCTTTCCTGGAAGTTGTGGCGTCGCTACGACGCGAGTGCGATCTGGGACGCGCACAGCGCGCGCGACGCGGCCAGACTCACCCGACGCAGGGCGGGCTCCACGCTCGCCGGCGAGAAGCTCGCAACCGGACCCGACACCGAGAACGCTGCGACAGGGCGTGCACCCGAGCCGTTGACGACTCCCCCGATGCACACCAGGCCCTCGCGGGTCTCCTCACGGTCGAACGCGACACCGGACCGCCGGACCTGCGACAACTCGACACGCAACTGTCCGATGTCGGTCACCGTCCGAGCGGTGCGGGCCGCGAGATCCGAGCCCAGCAGATCCTCGGCGTCCTGACCGGAGTATGCGAGCAGCGCCTTGCCCACCGCAGTGCAGTGCGCCGGCGCCTTCCCGCCGACCCGCGACGGTGACGCGACGTGACGGTGGCCGTAGAGCTTGTTGATGTAGAGGATGTCGGGACCGTGCAGGACCGCGAGATGCACCATCTGCCGGGTCGCCTCGTACAGGTCCGCCAGGTAGGGAGTCAGGACGTCGCGGATCACGGAGTGCTGCGGCGCGTATACCCGGCCACCGAGGTTGTGGAGCTCGGCGCCGAGCCGGTAGTCGCTGCCGACCCGCTCGACGGCGTGGTTGCGCTCGAGCATCCCGAGGATGCGGAACGCGGTGGACTTGCTGAGCCCGGATCGGCGCGCGAGTTCGCTGACACCGACGCCGGAGTACGCCTCCTGCCCGAAGCTGGTGAGCAGGCTCATCGCCTTGTCCACGGCGGCACGGCCGTCCCGCGTCGACCCCGAATGCGACAGATCGGTCAACTCCTGCACACCCATCGATCCCTACCCAATCACTACGCAAAGAGGACATTCCCGGCGCGACGGCCCGTGGCGGCGCCTTCGCGATCGAGTGTGCCCACCTGCCGTTTCGATGTCAAGATGGACGATAGTGATATTAAAAGTGACACACGGTCGAGCGGGGATTCAATCGTGTGGAACATTGAGCGCATTGCGTCATCGACGAAAGGAGGCCCTGTTGGACAGCAACGGCCTGATCGCACGCAACGTGCAGCGGTTCCGTAACGAACGACAGATGAGCATGGGCGACCTCGCCAAGCGGGCGAACCTGTCCAAGCAGACGCTCTCGAAGATCGAGCAGGGTGTCGGCAATCCCACAGTCGAGACGATCGACGCCATCGCCGAGGCGCTCGACGTTCCGCTGCGGCGCCTGGTGACCGAGTGGGGGACGCGGGTGTTCGTCGTCCGCTCCGGCGAGGGTTCGTGGAACGACCGGTCCGATATCGGTTCGACGAAGGTGCTCGATCAGATCTACGGCTCCGGCTACGTGCGCACGAGCCTGACCAGACTGCGGCAGGCGCCGGGCGGCGACGTCGAGAGCATGGTGCGCCCGGCCGACTCCGCCGGGACCCTGATCCACGCCTACGTCGTCTCCGGAAAGGTGCGAGTCGGCCCGACGAACGAACTGACGAACCTCACCACCGGGGACTTCGTCCAGTTCCCCAGCGACGCGCCCTGGATCCTCGCCGCACTGAGCAGCGAGGCGACCGTGCACGTCGTGACGACGATGCCGCAGGTCCCACAGTTCGGACCGCTCTCCGACGAGAGCCGTCACTGAGCGACACGGGGCCGCAAAGGGGGCGAACAGGAGTCTGTGGCACGAACCGTCCCCTACAGTGGGCGCCGTGTGTGAACAGCAGATGAACGGTTGGAATCGGCGGTCCTTCCTCGGAGCGGCCGGCATCGGAGCGCTCGGAGTCGCCGGACTGCCTCTCATCGGCAGCCGGTCGTGGAATCCGCTCGCAGCACAGGCCTCCGCGGCCCCGCTGCCCGCGTCGATCGCAGGCACCACTCTCGAATCCGTCGCCGTTCCTCTGGGCAGCAGCGGATACCGCCGTCTCACCGCCGGTCCGGGCTGGCCGCTGGTGGTCCGCACCGATCTGGCCGAGCCCAAGTCCGGTCGCGAGGACCGTCGCTCCGCCCTCGCGTCCATGGTTCAGCTCACCGACGTGCACGTGCTCGACGCCCAGTCACCCGTTCGGTTCGAGTACGTCCACCCCTTCCAGGGTGCCGCGTTCCGGCCGCAGGAGACCATGACCGCGCAGGGCCTCGTCTCCCTCATCGACCGGGTCAACTCGCTGCGCCAGGGTCCGCACACACAGCGCGACTTCGACGCCGTGATCACCACGGGCGACAACACCGACAACAAGGAGCACGTCGAACTCGACTGGTTCCTCAAGGCACTCAACGGTGGCACGATCGTTCCGAACACCGGCGATCCGACCCGCTACGAGGGCGTGCAGAACTCGGGCGCGGACCTGTACTGGAATCCCGAGTCGTCGATCCAGGACATCTACAAGAAGACCGGATTCCCGGAGGTCCCCGGCCTGCTGTCGGCGGCACTGCAGCCGGTCACCAGCCCCGGCCTGAACACCAAGTGGTACAGCGTTTTCGGCAACCACGACGACTCCGTCGAGGGCACCCTCCCGAGCGGCATCCCGTTCCTCGAGCAGATGTACACAGGAGACAAGAAGTTCGAGGTCCCGGACTCCTCCGACCAGGCCGCGCGCATCTCGAGCGCCCTGAGCTCCGATCCGACCGCCGTCCTGAACCTGCTGTCGGCGATCACCACCCCGCCGCGCATCGTCACCCCCGACGCGCGGCGCCACCCCTTCACGCCGCGCGAGTTCATCGCCGCCCACCTCGACCCGGCGAACGCCGGCCCCGGCCCGGTCGGCCACGGCTTCGCGGCCGACGCCGACGAAACCGGAATCGGTTACTACACCTTCGAGATCGCGCCCGGCGTGATCGGCATCAGCATGGACTCGACCAACCGCGCGGGCTTCGTCGACGGCTCGCTCGGCGAGGCGCAGTTCAAGTGGATCGAGCAGACGCTGCTCGCGGGCAGCAGCAAGTACTACGACACCAACGGCGCGCTCGTCACGCAGAGCCGCAGCGATACCTACTTCGTGCTGTTCAGCCACCACACGAGCACCACGATGGCGAACACCCTGCCCGACCCGGAGCGCCCGCTCGAGCCCCGGTACAAGGGCGCCCAGCTGGTGGATATGCTGCACCGCTTCCCGAATGTCCTCGCCTGGGTCAACGGCCACACCCACGAGAACCGCATCACCGCACAGGTGGGCCAGACTCCGGCACAGGGATTCTGGGAGATCAACACGGCATCGCACATCGACTTCCCGCAGCAGGGACGCATCATCGAGGTGGTCGACAACGAGGACGGCACGGTGTCGCTGCTGACCACGCTGATCGAGGCCGACAGCCCGTACCAGGTCGACTACGACGACTTCTCTCCGGCGGGCCTGGCATCGCTGTACCGCGAGTTCTCGTTCAACGACATCCACGCCGACCCGAAACTGCTGGGCGGCTCCCCGGACCACAATGTGGAACTGGTCCTGGCCACACTCCGCTAGCCGTCGGCGCGGGCGTCCTTCGGAGCGTCCGCGCCGCCGTCGGTCTCCCGCCGGGCCTTGCTCCACCGCACGGCCTCGGTCAGCAGTCGTACCCCGACCGCAAGCATGACGAGGTTCCCGACGATCTGCGCCGTGACCACCGCACGGGCAGTCTGGTCGACCGCCGCGATGTCGCCGAAGCCCACCGTCGCGAAGACCGTGAGCGTGAAGTACAGCGCATCGATCCTGGTCAGCGGCTCCGTGAACGACTCCGGATTCATCTGGGACAGGAGGAAGCTCGCCACCGCCGAGCCCAGCAAGTACACCGGCAGCGTCACCATCAGGGCCTCGGCCGACCGTATGGCGGGCACCGGGGAGCGCAAGATCTGCCGAACCTGCCAGATACACAACGCCACAACGAACAGCAGGCCGCCGACGAGGATCGCGACCATGCCCGCGTTCGACAGGTGATCCATCGGCAGCGCGAAGTACGCGATGACCAGAACGACAACCGTGCCGAGCGGACGAAGCAGAGCCCGACGCAGCAATCGACGGCGCTCGTGCTTGTCGAGCTCCTGCAGTCGGGCCGGGTCGGTCATAGGCTCTCGCTTCTGCATTCGTCACACCGTACTACCGCGAATGTCGGCACCGACCTGCGACGACACACCTGACCGAGCAGAGCGGACCGATCTTCGGTAACGTTCGGATAACGACGTCGACGTCTGGAAGGGAAGTAGTCCAGCTTTCCGGTGCGAGCGAGTCGAGAACGCGAACAGATCCGAACACCGAAAGTGGGAGGTGGACAAGTGCGAAGTTCACTCGGTATCTCTGCCGGAGCGGCCGGCGTGTGCACTGCACTCGTCGCCACCGACGACACCGGCATGCAGTCCATGGAGTACCGGACGCTGTCCTCGGACCTCGGCACCCACACCGACCTCGGCGACCTCAGCCTCTCCGCGATCGGCCTGATGACCGTCCAGGTTCCCGACCACAGAATCGAGCCGGACGCGATCGCGGTGGCGTACCGCACGGAGGGCCACGCCGCAGCCGTTCGGTCCGCGGCCAAGCGCCAACGTCGGGCCATCCGCTTGATTCCCGAAACGGCCGCCACCTTGGCCTATCTCCGTAGCACCGGGCTGGTCGCGCAGTACGGGAGCATCGCGGTCGTCGATCTCGGCGCATCGGGACTCACCGTCACGGTCGTCGACCAGGCCAGCGGCTCGATCTTGTGCCGTGACCGCACCACGACCGTCAGCGGCGACGGTGCAGCCGATGAACCGGACGCCGACATCGCCTCGCGCGTCGTCGAGTTCGTGACCGGCACCTGCGCTCGCAGCTTCCGCACTCCCGAGGCCGCGGTCCTCGTCGGCGGCGGCGGAAACATCACCGACGTGGGGGCGGCACTGGACGCCGGCTTCGACGGCGTCACGATCGTCGTGCCCGAACCGGAGGCCGCGACCGCCAAAGGCGCCGCGCTGCTGGCCGGATCGAACGCCAGACAGGATTTCCCGGTGGTCGCCGGGTCGGGTGGAGGACGTGGGACGGGTGCTATCGTCGGCGCACTCGTCGTCGGTGGCCTGATGCTCGGCTACGGCGTCAAGGAAGTGATCCCGCAGAGCGAGGAGAACTACGCACCCACCGGCAGCCAGGTCATCGAGACACCCACGGGCGAACCCGATGTCCCCACTGTCGATCCGGACGACACCGACATCCCGTCGGGCGATCCGACCCCGACCTCGACCGTTCAGGTGCCCGCCTCGCAGGTGCCACTACCGACCACCGACGACTACAGCGGTCCGGCCTGGACGACGCAGTACACGACCACCGTCGAACCGCCCCCACCCACGACGACTCCCCCGACGCCCACCACCACCGAGGCGCCGACCACGACGACACCGCCACCGAGCACCACGCAGAGTCGGCCGTGGATTCCGCCGATGTGGCCCGAACTGCCCACGTGGCTCCCGGGTCTCGTACCGGGGGTTCCGACTCCGGACGGCGACCCTCCGAGCCTCTCGGCCGATCCGACCACGCCCACCACCGAGACGCCCACCACCGGTCCGCCTACCTCCGAGCCGCCGGCTTCCGAGACCCCCACCTCCGAGCCGCCCGCCCCGGGGACCGAGCCGGCCGGGCCGCAGCCAGAGGTCAGTCCCGAATCTGGCTCACCGACACCGGAAGTCCCGGATTCGTTGCCGAGGTGAGCGCCGACGGCTGTGCGCCTCCCGCGATGAGGTGCGCGCCGAGGGCCGCGATCATCACGCCGTTGTCGGTGCACAGCCGCGGACTGGGCACCCGCAGCGTCAATCCCGCCGCAGCACACCGCTCCTCCGCGAGCGACCGGATCCGCGAGTTCGCGGTGGCGCCGCCGCCGAGAACGAGGGTGTCGACGCCGACGTCCTGCGCCGCGCGAACCGCCTTCATCGTCAGCACGTCCGCCACGGACTCCTGGAATCCGGCCGCGACATCGGCGACCGGAATCGGTTCGCCCGCACGCTCCTTGGCCTCCACGAACCGCGCCACCGCAGTCTTGAGCCCGGAGAACGAGAAGTCGTGCCGGGCATCCCGGGGACCGGTCATGCCGCGCGGGAACACGACGGCGTCCCGGTCGCCCTGCTGCGCCAGGCGATCGAGCGCCGGGCCGCCCGGAAATCCGAGATCCAGCAGGCGCGCCACCTTGTCGAACGCCTCACCGGCCGCATCGTCGACCGTGGTGCCGAGTTCCACGATCGGCTTGCGGCCCAGTTCCTCCACGTGCAGCAGGTGCGTGTGCCCACCCGAGACGAGCAGCGCGACGCACGGCGGCATCGGGCCGTGCTCGATCGTGTCCACCGCGACATGCCCGCCGAGATGGTTGATCGCGTAGAACGGCACGTCCCACGCGGCCGCGTACGCCTTGGCCGCCGCGACACCGACCAGCAGGGCGCCGGCGAGACCGGGGCCGATCGTCACGGCGATCGCGTCCGGCTTGTCGATGCCCGCGGCCGCGAGGGCGCGACGCATCGTGGGAACCATCGCCTCGAGATGCGCGCGCGAGGCCACCTCGGGCACCACACCGCCGTAGCGGGCGTGCTGGTCGACGCTCGACGCCACCTCGTCGGCGAGCAGCTCGCAGCGCCCGTCATCGTGCCAGCGGACGATCCCGACCCCGGTCTCGTCGCACGAACTCTCGATACCCATCACGATCATGGCCGTCACTCCTTGCCCTGCCGCTCGGCGGCCTCCGCGTCGATCCGCGCCGGGCGGTGCATCGTGTACGCGTCCGCGCCGCTCGGCTGGTAGTAGCGCTTTCTGGTGCCGACGATCTCGAAGCCCTCACGCTTGTACAGCGCGATCGCCGGCTCGTTGTCGGTGCGGACCTCGAGGAACACCGGTCCGCCCCACTTGTCCGCCACGCGCAGCAGTTCGGCCAGCAGCGCTCCGCCGATGCCGCCGCGCTGCGCCGACGGATCCACCCCGATGGTGTGTACCTCGGCCTCGGGCGTCACGCTGTTGCCGAGCAGTGCCACCCCGGCGTAGCCGATCAGTGTGTCGGCGTCGTCGCGCGCCGTGAAGTAGTGATTGTGCCCGCCCGCGAGTTCCGACCGGAACGCCTGCGCGCTCCACGGGTCGTCACCGGGGAACAGCACCTGCTCGAGCTCGGCGCACCTGTCGGTGTCGGTGTCGGCCATCGGAACGATGCGGATGCTCATTTCCTGCGGTCCGCCAACTCCACCGCGTCCGGGCGCCGCAAGTACAACGGCACCAGCGGTTCCGGCTCCACGCCCACCCGCAGTGCCTGCGCCGCGACCTTCACCAGACCGGCCGGCGAGGGGGTCTCGACCGGCTCGACCGGCAGGTCGAACATGTCCACGTGCGAGGCCGAGCCCGCGATCACCTGCGACGGCGACGGATCGAGATCGGACGGCTTGACGACATCGGGCCCCTCGACCCGCGCCCCGCCGGAGTAGCGCGCCCAGTACACCTCGCGGCGACGAGCATCGGTGACCACCAACAGGTCCCGCTCTCCGGAGACATCGGCGGCGATCGCGTCCAGGCTGCACACCCCGTGTACCGGGATGCCCAGCGCATCGCCGAACGCGGCGGCGGTCGCCATACCGACGCGCAGACCCGTGAACGGACCGGGCCCCACGCCGACGACGACCGCGTCCAGATCGGCGGGGCTGTGGCCCGATTGGGCCAGGCAGTCCAGAATCTGCGGGGTCAGGACCTCCGCATGCGCTCGGGCGTCGACGGTGACTCGGACGGCCAGCGTCCGAGGAACGCCCGGGTCCGAATCAGGGTCGAAGCTCACGACGCCCGCGGTGACCGCGGGAGTGGAGGTGTCGATAGCAAGGACAAGCACGGTAGACCAGGCTACTCGGCTCCGTACTACGCGCGCGGCACCCACTCCCAGCTCGCGGTGCGGACATCGGACTCGGGCTCGCGACGCAGCCGCACCCGCAGGTGCCGATCCGCCAGATGTTCCACCACGCCCTCGCCCCACTCGACCACGACGACGGCGTCGCCCAGGTCGGTGTCGAGATCGAGCGCGTCGAGCTGATCGTGCATATCGAGCGAGCCCGCGTCACCGCCCTCGCCGCCGAGGCGGTACGCGTCGACGTGGACCAGGCCGACGGGCGCGCCACCGTCGGGGCGCGTCCCCGGCCGGTGCTCTCTCGCGATGATGAACGTCGGCGACGTCACCCGGCCCTCGACGCCCAGACCCGCCGCGATACCGCGGGTCAGCGCGGTCTTCCCGGCGCCCAGCGGGCCGTCCAGCACCACGAGATCACCCGCGACGAGGTCGCGGGCCAGCGCCCGCCCGAGAGCCTCGGTGTCCTCGGTCGTGGGCAGGGTCGCGTTGCCCCCGGTACGTGTGTCAGCCGACATCGGTTCGCTCCAGTTCACCCGCCGGCACAGCATTCTCGTGGTTCGCACGACTCGACACGGCACGCCGGACCAGCCGATCGATCGCATCGGAGGTTACCTGCGGGAACTCGAGCTCCACGAGATGGCCGGCATCGCGCACCCGCACCAGTTCCGAGCGCGGCAGGGCGGCCGCGAGGGACTTGGAGCTGGTGAACGGAATGATCATGTCGGCGTCACCGCACAGCACCAGCGCCGGTGTGTCCGACAGCACCGGCAGCGCCTCCGACTCGTCATGCAACTCCAACGATTCGAGGAAGTTGACGATCGTCACCACCGAGATGTCGTTGAGCATGCCCTCCGAGAACGCGACCAGCCGCGGACTGACCTCGGTGCCGTACGACGCGGCCCGCAGGATCGGCGAGATGATCGCGCGCGCGGCGCCCCGTGCCTGCTGCACGGCGCCGGGGGCGGTGCGCACCGCGAGGCGGAACCCGTCGATGACCGGGTTGTCGAGGTTGCGTCCGAGCCCCGACTTGTTCAGGCCGGCGGCGGTCGTCGCGAGCAGCCCCACACCGATCACCCTGTCGTCGAACAGCTCCGGGAACTGCCGGGCCATCGCCAGGATCGTCATGCCGCCCATCGAATGCCCGACGAGCACCACCGGGCCCGACGGCGCCACGTCCTCGACGACGGCCGCCAGGTCGCGGCCGAGCTGGGCGATGGTGCAGCTCTCGGCGGCGGGCACGCCGGACTCACCGTGCCCGCGCTGGTCGTAGAACACCATGCGGACGGAATCGCCCCACCGCTCCGCGAGCTGCGCGCGCTGGAAGTGCCACGACTCCATCCGCAGGCAGTAGCCGTGCACGAAGATCACCGTGAGGGGCGCATCCGGTGGACCCACCTCCCGCACCAGCAGTGGCACGTCGTCCTCGGTCGCCACGACGCGGCTGCGGTCGCCGGTCATGAGCGCGAAGTCCTCGGACCCGTAGATCTCCGGTCCTCGTCGCGTCGCCGCAGACTTGACGACGTTGATCCCCGCGATCGCGCCGATCGCCGCGGCACCCAGCACTCCCCCGAACAGGCCGAGCCTGTTCAGGACGTTCACGAACGACCGCCGGGACCGCCGACATAGGTTCGCACCGTCCGGCCCCGCACCGAGGTCACCACCTCGTAGTGGATGGTGTCGAGCGCGTCCGCCCACTCCTGTGCGTGCGGTTCACCGTGCTCGCCGTTGCCGAAGAACACCGCGGTGTCGCCCTCCTGCACACCGGCACCGTCGGGACCGAGATCGACGACGACCTGGTCCATGCAGACCCGTCCGATGCCCGGGCGCCGGTCGTCACCCAGGCGCACGTCGAACCGTCCGCCCAGCGCGCGCGGAATACCGTCCGCGTACCCGACCGGCAGCAACGCGACCGTCGTGTCGTGCGGGGCCACCCACGTGTGCCCGTAGGACACACCCTCACCAGCTGCCACTTTCTTCACCAGCGCCACCCTCGATCGGAACGTCATGACCGGCCGCAGGCCGAACGTCCCCAGATCCGGTACCGGGGACAGTCCGTATATCGCGATTCCGGGCCGAACCATGTCGAATTGCAGGTCAGCACGGGTGAGGGTGGCCGCCGAGTTCGACAGGTGCGCCGCCTCCGGAGCCAAACCGATCCGCTTGGCGTCCGCGAGGGCACCCGTGAAACGTTCCCGCTGATCGTCGATAGCGGGGTGGTGCGGTTCGTCGGCGTGCGCGAGGTGCGAGAACACACCCTTGAAACGAACCGCCCCCTCGGCCTCGACCCGAGCGAGGTCCTTCAGGAAGTCCGTCCACTCCTCACGCGAGACGCCGTTCCGGTTCAGGCCGGTGTCGACCTTGATCGTCACGGTCGCGGGCGTGCCGACCTCCCGCGCCGCCGCGACGACGGCCGCGAGATGCCGCGGCGACGACAGCCCCACCTCGACGCCCAGCGCGATCGCGGGGGCGTAGTCGGAGTCCGCGGTGTGCAGCCACGACAGCACCGGGGCGGTGATCCCGGCGTTCTTGAGTTCGATGCCCTCGGCGAGGGTGGTGACACCCAGTTCCCGGGCACCGGCAGCGAGTGCGGCCCGCGCGACCGGAACCGCGCCGTGGTTGTAGGCGTCCGCTTTCACGACGGCCATGACCGCCGCATCGCCGGCGTGCTCGCGCAGGATCCGCACGTTGTGGGCTACCGCGTCGAGATCGATCACCGCTTCCGCCTGCGGCGCCGCCGCCGGAGGGGGTGTGTCCGCCGCCGAGGTGGCGCTCACGGTGTTCGGGTCGGTGTCGGTCTCCTGCGCGCTAGTAGTCACAGAATTCGATCCTGCCACTCACCGGGACCAGCCCGGTTCCTGGGTACAACCCGACCCGTCACGATTCGGGCACATGTGAGCGAAGGATCCGAATCGCGGACCGCAGGTGCGCCAGCAACGTCGACGCGGAGATCGGCGCGAGCCCGGCGTCCCCGATGTCCTCCGAACCCTCCCGCGCCCCGAGGTTGGCGGCGAGCGAGTGGGCCCGGGCCCCCGCCGCGGCCGCGGCCTCCGGTGCCAGACCCGTCGCCATCAGCGCACCGATGACGCCGGACAGGACGTCACCCGACCCGGCCGTGGCCGCCCACGAACTGCCCGCGTCGTTGACGTACGCCCGGCCGTGCGGGTCCGCGATCACGGTGGCCCGGCCCTTCAGCAGCACGGTCACGCCCCACTCGGCGGCCAGTGCCCGCGTCGCGGCGACGCGGTCCGGCGTCGGCGCGACAGCGGTGAGCCGCTCGAACTCGCCCGCATGCGGGGTCAGCAACGTCGGCGCACCGCGCCCCCGCACCAGGTCCGGGTGCTCGGCCAGCAGGTTCAGCCCGTCGGCGTCGACGAGGACCGGTAGGTCGGTTTCCAGCACCGTCCGCAGGTCCGTCAGGGCGTCGTCGTCGGTGCCGATGCCGGGGCCCACGACCCACGCCTGTACTCGGCCCGCATCGGCGGGCGACGGGGCAGCGACCACCTCGGGCCAGTGATCGAGCACCTCCGCGACGGCACGACCCGCATACCGCACCATCCCGGCGGTGGCGGTGACCGCGGCGCCGGAGGACAGCACGGCAGCGCCCGGATAACGTCCGCTGCCCGCGACGACGCCCACCACGCCCTGCGTGTACTTGTCGTCCGCCGGCCGCGGAACGGGCCACAACCGGCCCACCTCCCACGCGTCGAGCGCGACCAGGTCGGGCGTCGGCAGGTCCAGGCCGATCGGCACCAGTTCGACCCGGCCGCACCTCGGCGCGGCCAGGACGTGCACCGGTTTGAGCGCCCCGAACGCCACGGTGACGGCAGCGGTCACGGCGGGACCGTCGACGGCACCGGTGTCGGGGTCCACGCCACTGGGCAGGTCGACCGCGACGATCGGGGCATCGAGTTCCGCGACGATCGCGGCCGCGGCCGGGCGCAGCGGGCCCTTGCCGGAGATCCCGACGATCCCGTCGAGCACCAGGTCGGGGCTGCCCGGATCCGACGAGACGCGCCCACCGGCGGCCTTCAGCGCCGCCAATCCGGCGGCGTGCGCGCGCTCGGGGTTGAGTAGGACCGCGGTGACCGCCACGCCACGCCGGCGCAACAGCGTTCCCGCCCACAGCGCGTCACCGCCGTTGTCACCCGAGCCCACCAGTAGCGTGACGTCGCGGCCCGACACGCCCCCCGTTCGATCCCGCAGCTCGTCGGCCGCGACACGCGCCAGGCCGTACGCGGCGCGCCGCATCAGCGTGCCCTCGAGCAGGCGCGCCAGCAGCGGCGCCTCGGCGGCCTTGACCTGCTGCGCCGTGTAGAAGTTCCGCATCTCTACCCGGCCGCCACCGGACCGGAGATCATGAACTGCGCGCCGTTCGGATCGGCGACGTTCGCCATCCGGCCGTGCTCGGAATCCCACGGCTCGCGCAGCACCGTCCCGCCGAGTTCCGTGAGCCGCGCGACAGCGGCGTCGGTGTCGTCCACCGCCACGAACATCTGCCAGTGCGACGGCACGTCCGCCGGCATCGCGGTGCTCGCGTCGAAGATCCCGGCCAGGTCCTCACCGTCGAACCGGCCTGTGGTGTACCGGAATTCGCCCGTGTCGCTGAGAGTTGCCAGGTTCCAGCCGAAGACGTCCCGATAGAACGGCAACGCGGCGTCGTAGTCCTTGCTGACCAGTTCGAACCACGCGGGGGCACCGTGTTCGCCCATGACACCGAAGCCCTTGTGCTCGGCGGGCTGCCACACCCCGACGACCCCGCCGGACGGATCGAGGAACATCGCCATGCGGCCCTGCTCGGGCACGGTCATCGGTTCCATCATCACCTGACCGCCGGACTCCGTGACGGCCTTCGCGGTGGCATCGGCGTCGGCGGTGGCCAGATACGTGGTCCAGATGTTCACGTAGGGGTTCCCCGGCTGCCCGGCCATCATGCCGGCGACGGGCTTCCCGTCGGAGAAGAACATCACGTAACCGCCGTACGCCTCTCCGGACGATTCGTGGGTCCAGCCGAACATGGCGTCGTAGAACGCGGCGGCGCGTTCGGGATCCGAGGTCTGCAGGTCGATCCAGCAGGGCGCACCGATCGGCGCGGATTCACGGGTTGGCATGACTACTCCTCGCGAACTCGAGGTCGGGAGATGTAACTCGAGGCACAATCATCGCCAGACTACGCTGAATCCCATGAAGACACGGGCAACTGCGATGATCGCCGGAATCGCCTTGGCTGCAAGCCTTTCCGCTTGCACCAACTCCTCGACCGACGAACCCGTCGCCGACAGCGRGCCGACGGTCAAGGTCTCGAACATGACCTACTCGCCCTCGTCGATCACCATCTCCGCGGGACAGACGGTGACGTGGGTGTTCGACGATCGCGGCACACCACACGACGTCGTGGGCCTCGGCGACGCGAAATCGGTGTTGCGCAGCCCGTTGAAGACCACCGGGACGTGGGAGTTCACCTTCACCGAGCCCGGCACCTACGACTACACGTGCTCGCTGCACCCGGACATGCTCGGTGTCGTCATCGTGATGTGACGACACCGAGCCTGTCCTGACGGTCTCGCTATTCGACCGTGACGGACTTCGCGAGGTTGCGCGGCTTGTCGACGTCCAGGCCACGGGCCTGCGCCACCTCGGCGGCGAAGACCTGCAGCGGTACCGTCGACAACAACGGCTGCAGCAGCGTCGGCGCGGCCGGGATCTCGATGAGGTGGTCGGCGTGTGCCCGCACCGCCTCGTCGCCTTCCTCCGCGATGACGATCGTCTTCGCGCCGCGCGCCTTGATCTCCTGGATGTTGGAGACCAGCTTCGAGTGCAGCACCGCCCGGCCCTTCGGCGACGGCATGATCACGATGACCGGCAGGCCCTCCTCGATCAGCGCGATCGGACCGTGCTTGAGCTCACCGGCCGCGAAGCCCTCGGCGTGCATGTACGCGAGCTCCTTGAGCTTGAGCGCACCCTCGAGCGCCACCGGGTAACCCACGTGGCGACCCAGGAACAGCACCGCGGGCGACTGTGCGAACTCGCGTGCGAGCGCGCGCACCGGTTCGACGGTCGCGAGCACCCGGGTGACCAGCTCCGGCATCGCGGCCAGGTCGGCGTACTCGCGCGCCACCTCGTCCGGGTACTTCGTGCCGCGCGCCTGCGCCAAGGCCAATCCCACCAGGTAGTTCGCAGYCACCTGGGCGAGGAAGGCCTTGGTGGAGGCCACGGCGATCTCCGGACCGGCCCGCGTGTAGAGGACGGCGTCGGCCTCACGGGGAATCTGTGCACCGTTGGTGTTGCAGATCGCGAGGACCCGAGCCTTCTGGTCCTTCGCATGCTTGACGGCCTCGAGCGTGTCCGCGGTCTCACCGGACTGCGAGATCGCGACGACGAGCGTCGACCGATCCAGCACCGGGTCGCGGTAACGGAACTCGCTGGCCAGTTCCACCTCGACGGGCAGCCGCGTCCAGTGCTCGATCGCGTACTTCGCGAGCAGGCCCGAGTGGTAGGCGCTGCCGCACGCGACGACGAAGATCTTGTCGACGTCGCGCAGCTCCTGATCCGACAGTCGCTGCTCGTCGAGGACGATCTTGCCGTCGGCGAAATGGCCCAGGAGCGTGTCGGAGACGGCCTGCGGCTGCTCCTGGATCTCCTTGAGCATGAAGTAGTCGTGACCGCCCTTCTCGGCGGCCTGCAGGTCCCAGTCGATCGTGAACGGGCGCCCCTGCTGCTCGTTGCCGGCGAAGTCGGTGATCGTGTAACCGTCGGCGGTGATGACCACCACCTGGTCCTGCCCGAGCTCGACGGCATCGCGCGTGTGCTCGATGAAGGCCGCCACGTCCGACCCGATGAACGTCTCGCCCTCACCGACACCGACGACCAGCGGCGTCGAACGACGCGCGGCGATGATCATGTCCGGATGGTCGGCGTGCGTGAACACGAGCGTGAACGCGCCCTCGAGCCGACGCAGTACCGACAGCGCGCTCTCCACGAAGTCGCCCGCCGTGGGACCGCTCTCGTACGCCTTCGCGACGAGGTGCACCGCGACCTCGGAATCGGTGTCGCTGAGCAGGTCCACCCCGGCGGCCTCGAGCTCGGCGCGCAGCGGCGCGAAGTTCTCGATGATGCCGTTGTGCACGACGGCGAGCTTGCCGCCCGCATCGCGGTGCGGGTGGGCGTTGCGGTCGGTCGGCTTGCCGTGGGTGGCCCAGCGGGTGTGACCCATTCCCGTGGTGCCGACGAACTTGTCGGCGCCCACCTCGGCGAGCTCCGCCTCGAGATTGGCGAGGCGCCCCGCCTTACGCTCGGTGGCCAGCCCGCCCACACCGTCCGCCACGGCGATCCCGGCGGAGTCGTAGCCGCGGTATTCCATCCGCCGCAACGCCTCGACGACAACACCCAAAGCCTGGCGGTGGCCCACGTAACCCACGATTCCGCACATGGTTCACCAGGGTACTTGGACCACAGTCCGGAACGAACTCGGACGGGCGATGCGGCGCAACTCCCGGGGGTCGCACCCGATCGGATAACGTCTCCCCCGTGGCGCAGACACCGAAGTCCCTGGTATCCAAGCTGTCCAAGCGTGGCCCACGCAAGGTGCTGCGCGGCGACCTGGCGCTCGCGGGGCAACCCGGCGTGGTCTACACCCCCGCCGAGGGGTTCAATCTCCCCGCCGTCGCCTTCGCGCACGACTGGCTGGCGAGCACCGCCAACTACGCCGCGACGCTCGAACACCTCGCATCGTGGGGCATCGTCGCTGCGGCGCCGGCTACCGAACGCGGCCCGGTGCCGTCACACCTCGGGCTCGCCGCCGACCTGGGCACCACCCTCGACATCTGCACCGGTGTGCGCCTCGGTCCCGGTCGGATCAGCGTGGTGTGCGCCTCGGTCCCGGTCGGATCAGCGT
>NZ_JBFRDL010000043.1:0-43660 GCF_052113525.1 Rhodococcus sp. TAF43 | reverse complement strand
AGCCTTGGTTCGGGTAGTGACAGTGGCAGCGCGGGCAGCGGTAGTGCCGGTCTGGATCTGGGCAGTCTGACTGATCTGGGTGCCGGGAGTGCCGATTCCGGTAGTGCGGGCGGGCTGGATCTGGGCAGCTTGGGTGAGCTGGCGTTGGGTAGCCTTGTGCTTCCGTTCGGGAGCTTGGCTCTTCCGGTTGTGGGTAGTGCGGCGGCTCTGGGGAGCACGGGCGACTCGGGCAGCGCGGGCGGTATCGATTCCGGTAGTGCGGGGTCCGGAAGTGATTCCGGTAGTGTCGATTCCGGCAGTTCTGATTCCGGTAGCTCGGGTGGCATCTCGGGGAGTGGCGATATCGACCTCGGCAGCCTCACCGACCTCGCGCTGGGCAGCCTCGACCTGGGTAGCGCGGACGGCGGCAGCGTGGCACCGGACAGCGGCAGCGAGGGCGGATCGGGTAGCGCCGGCGACGCCGGTAGCTCGACGCTCGGCGGTGCAGGACTGGGCAGTGCGGCACTCGGCAGCGCAGTGCCCGTGCTCGGCAGTGCGGCGATCGGTGGCTTGACCCTCGGCAGCGCGCTCGCCGGCGGAGCGACCATCGGGAGCGTGGCACTCGGCAGTGCCCTCGCGGGCGGTGGAACCCTCGGTAGCGGCGGTGCCGCCGGAACCGGAAGCGGTGAAGGCTCCGCACGGGGCGAGGCCGCCGACAGTAACATTCAGGACATCGTCCTTCGCGCCACGGCGCCCGGTGATAGCTTTGCTGCGCAAGGCATCAGCGCGCCGACCGCTCAGAYCGAAGTCGGTGTGGCTCGTACCGGTGGCCAGATCTCGGCTGTGCCGGTCGGTGGCGTCGAAGCCGGCGACAAGGGGCTCGCCGACGACGCGCCGGCGCGCGGAGCGCTCCTCGGCACCGCCCTGCTGCTTGCCGCGGCGGCCGGCACAACGGTGGCCGCCGGACGGCATCGTCGCAAGTCGTAGGAGGGTCGCAGTTTCATGACCGACAGATCGACAGGCCGTTGCCCGCGCTCGCGGCGCAACGGCCTGTCGGCGGCTGTCGCAGCCTGCGCCACAGCCGCACTCGTTCTCGCCGGATGCGCAAGCACCGAACCGGGGAACGAGCAAGTGTCGGCGACAACGCAATCGGCGACCACAGCGGCAACCGGCGCGGGCGCCAACCTGGCCGACCCCTCGGCCCTGCATCCCGTGAGCATCTCGATTCCGGCAATCGGCGTCACGTCGGATCTCATGATGCTCGGCCTCGAACCCGACGGTGCGCTCGAAGTGCCCCCCGGAGGGCATCCCGCGGGATGGTATTCCGGCTCACCGGTTCCCGGCGAGATCGGCCCGGCCATCGTTGCCGGGCATGTGGATTGGGAGGGCGATCCCGGCGTCTTCTATCGACTCCACGAACTCACGCCAGGCGACGAGGTCACCGCCACCCGAAGCGACGGCGTCACCGCCGTGTTCCGGGTGGCGAGTGTCGAGCGTTTCGCGAAGGCCTCGTTCCCGACGAGCAGGGTGTACGGAGACCTCGACCATCCCGGCCTCAGACTGATCACGTGCGGGGGAGAGTTCGACGACTCCGTTCGCAGCTACCGCGACAACACCGTGGTATTCGCAGATCTCATCGACCAGCGTGACTCGATCTCGGATGCCCGTTGACGCCTCCGGCCACCCGATCATGCGGATGTGCGCCGGCCCCAGCGGAAGTAGGACAGCGGGCCGATGAAGTTCACCGCGATGATCGCGGCCCACTTGCCCTTGCTGCCGTTGACCTGCTCGGGGTCGCGCGTGGCAAGATCCGTCCACGCGGTAGCAGCGAGACTCAACTGCACCGAGCCCAGCACGAGTATCACCGCACGCCGGCGCGGGCTCAGCTCGGCCCATCGTTTCTTCGCCATGTCGCTCTCCTCTTCCTTCGCGTCGATCGAACGTACCCAGGTCCTTCCTACCCGATTCCACGTTTCCGACACGACGGCGTTCGACGCGCAGAAAGGACGGTCGGTCGGTAGCGTGTCGCGTGCGAGATCTCGGCCGTCCGGAGGCCCGAGCGAAACGGGAAGTGGCGGGGTGTGTCAATGGCGGATCTGGTGCTCTTCGGCGACGTTGTGACCATGGACGACGCGAAGCCGCGGGCCTCAGCCGTCGCCGTCGAGAACGGCCGTATCGTGGCCGTCGGTTCGGACGCGGAGGTCGCCCCGCACATCGGACCGGGCACCATCGTCCACGATCTGGGCGCCGCGTGCATCATGCCCGGATTCATCGAGGCGCACGGCCACCCGTTGAACGAGGCGGTGGTGCTGGGTGAGCCCGTCGTCGACATCCGGCCGGTGACGATCCCGGACGCAGCCGGAGTGCTGGCCGCCATCGAACAGGCCGTCGCCTCCGGTGGTCCGGAAGGCGCTCTTCTCAACGGTTGGGATCCTCTGCTGCAGAAGGGATTGTCCGATCCCACGCTGCAGTGGATGAACGAGATGTCGCCCGACGCACCTCTGGTGATCCTGCACAACTCGGGGCACGCCGCCTACTTCAATTCCGCCGCCGCCGTCGCCGCCGGTATCACCCGCGACATCCCGGATCCGGAGGGCGCGCGCTTCGGCCGCGACGAATCCGGGGACCTGGACGGCGTCGCCTACGAGATGGCGGCCGTGCTCGCGATCGCCAGTCCCCAACTGCTGTCGAACGCGGACCGCTTCCCGCAGCTCCTGGCCGCGGAGTGCGCCCGGATGAACGCCGCCGGTGTGACCACGGTCAGTGAGATGGCGTTCGACCCCGCGATGCGTCCGGCGCTGGAGGCCGCGGCCGAGGCAGGCGTGCTCACCACGCGGCTGCGGCTGTACGAGACGTCCGGTCCGCGACGGCCCTCCGACGTCGCCCCGGGCGCCGGCAACGACATGGTCCGGCAGGTGGGCATCAAGATCTGGTCCGACGGGTCCCCGTGGATCGGCAACATCGCGCTCAGCTTCCCGTATCTCGACACACCGGCCACCCGGGCGCTCGGTATGGCGTGCAGCCACGGCCACGCGAACTACACGAAGGACCAGATCGTCGAGATCAGCACACCCTATTACGAGCAGGGGTGGCAGATCGCCTGCCACTCGCACGGCGACGAAGCGATCACGATGGTGCTCGACGCGTGGGAAGAGATGCTGGGCGACAATCCCCGCCCCGACCACCGTCTGCGGCTCGAACACGTCGGAGCCATGCGGCCCGATCAGTTCCGTCGGGCTGCCCGGCTGGGGGTCACGTGCAGCCTGTTCGTGGACCACCTGTACTACTGGGGCGACGTCCTGGTCGACGACCTGTTCGGTAGTGACCACGGAGCACATTGGGCCGCAGCCGGTTCGGCGGTCGCGGCCGGTCATCGGATCTCGTTCCACAACGACGGTCCGGTCACCCCCACCAACCCGATCCGGAACATCGCGGACGCGGTCACGCGGCGCTCCCGCAGCGGCCACGTGCTCGCCCCCGAGGAGCGCATCCCGGTCGGTGCGGCTCTGCGGGCGCAGACGATCGACGCCGCGTGGCAGCTGTTCAGCGACGAGAGCATCGGATCACTGACGCCCGGTGCGCACGCGGACATCGTCGTCTTGTCGGCGAACCCGCTCACGGTGGATCCCGACGCGTTGGCCGACCTCGAGGTGCGGGCCACGGTCTTCGCGGGAAAGACGGTGCACGGCAGCCTCGGCTGATCAGTTCGGGCGGATCCGTGCGGTCGCCTTGATCTCGACGAGGATGCTCGGCTTGCCGAGCGCGGCCGCACCGATGGCGGTCCAGGCCGGCCGCGCGGCACCCTGGAATCGGGCCTTGGCGGCCATGAACTCCACCATGTGGTGGGGGTAGTCGACGTGGAAACTCGTCAGCTCCACGAGGTCGAGCGGAGACGCGCCGTGCTTCGCGAGCAGGGCCCCGAGTGTCGCGAACGCCAGGTCGTACTGGCGTTCCGGGTCCGCGGGCGGGGTGCCGTCCGAGTCCAGACCCACCTGGCCGGAGCAGAACAGCAGATCTCCGCTGAGCACGGCATCCGAGTAGCCGTACTCCTCTTCCCAATCCGTACCTGACGACATCGACACTCCTCGACTGTTCGGGGACGACGTACGCCGCCCGGGACGATGATGTCCCGGGCGACGGGGAGGGTGGGACATCTTCCCGCCCAGTGGGATTCGTCAGGCCGCGAGGTGTTCAGGACGCCAGCACGCCGATCACCGACATCGCGCCGAGCACGCCCAACTGCTGGCGGAGGCGGTGCAGGCCGCCGCCACCGAACTGTTCGCCGAGCAGGGCTTCGCCGCGCTGCAGGTGCTGATAGACGGCCGGCCGGAGTGGTGTTCCGCTGGATGGGAAGCCCCGCGCGCCCACCGGCCGCACCCCTCGACAATGACCGGGGTCACACCGAATCGCGGTAGCGACTCGGGTCACATCAGATTCGGGTCACATCAGATTCGGGTCACATCAGTCGAGAGGGGCGAACGTGGGCGTTGCGGGTTTCGATGAGGAATTCGACGTRGTCGTTGTCGGATCGGGGGCGGCGGGTTCGGCCGCGGCGCTCGGTGCACACCACGCGGGAGCGAGCGTTGTGGTCGTCGAGAAGTGCGACGAGGCCACCGCGGGCGGCAACACGCGAGTCTCCGGCGGCGGCTGGTGGGTCAACCGCGACCCCGAGCGGGCGCGCGCCTTCCTGAACTCGCTGTGCGGCGCGTTCCCGGTGGCCGACGACGTCGTGGCGGCGTGGGCGTCGGAGACCGCCGAGAACTCGCGGTGGCTCGAGGAACTCGGCGCCGACGTCGCGCTGAGCCCGGACTACCACACGGAGCCGGAGTATCTCGAGCTCGACGGCAGCGACTGCTACGCCGGCATGGACACCGTCGCCGGGCGGATGGGCAATTCGCTGCTCTACGACTTCCTGCGCGGTGCGCTCGACGAGCGCGGCATCGAGACCCGTTTCGGGACACCGGCAGTCGAGCTGATCACCGATGGCGGCGCCGTCGTGGGCGTCGAGGTCGAGGGTGTCGAGGGGCGGCGCCGGATCGGTGCGCGTGGCGGGGTGGTGCTGGCGACCGGCGGATTCCAGGCCAATGCCGCGATGGTCCGCGACTACCTGCGGGTCGAGGACCACGTGCTGTGGGGCTCGCCCGCGTCGACCGGCGACGGCCACCGCATGGCGCAGTCGGTCGGTGCCGATCTGTGGCACATGGGCAACATGATGACCATCACCGGTGTGCGCGGCGACGACGAGTTCGGCCACTACCTCGCGCTGTGGAACGCGCACAACTACCTGTGGGTGTCCGAGGACGGCCGCCGCTTCGTCGACGAGGCTGCCGATCCCAAGCACGGCCACATCCTCCGGAACGGGACCTACGAACTGTTCCCGCTGCGGCCCTTCCACCTGATCTTCGACGAGCAGATGCGCACCGCCGGCCCGCTCAGTCCCACACCCGACGTGCTGCCGGTCGGGTGGAACCTGCTCATGACCGAGAATCGGTGGAGTCTGGACAACAGTGACGAGATCGAGAAGGGCTGGATCCGGCGCGCGGACTCGATCGCCGAGCTCGCCGAGCTGGTCGGACTGGACGCCGCGACGCTCGAAGCGACCGTCGAGCAGTACAACGCGGCGTGCGCCGCCGGCTCCGACGACCACTTCGGCCGCGACCCGGAGAAGCTCGGCGCCGTGTCACAGGCGCCGTTCTACGTCCTCGACGTCACCCCGCTGCTCGGATGGAGCAACGGCGGACCGCGGCGCGACGGCCGCGCTCGCGTGGTCGACACCCGCGGTGTCGCCATCGACGGCCTGTACGCGGCCGGGGAGATGAGCTCGACCTACAGCTGGACCAAGGACGGCGGCTTCCACGTCGCCGACGCGCTCGCATTCGGTCGGGTGGCCGGACGCGACGCCGCGGCCCGTGCCTGACCAGTCCCGGTGGTTCCGCCACACGGGCGGAACCACCGGATTCGGGGCGGCGCGCAACACCGGATAACATCCAGGTCGGCTGGCCGATCCGGTGTCGAGCGGCCTCCGACGGACGGTGCGATGGGAGCGGGTGTGCAGGTGCAGGAGCCACAGCGTGGGGATGTCGCCGGTCAGGAGGCTCTGATTGCACAGCTCCCGCCGTACACCGAGCTGCTGTGGCCCACCCTCCAGGCGTTGATCGCGCTGGGCGGGTCGGCATCCAACAACGAACTCGACAGCGCCGTCGTCGAGCGGGAGGGCTGGTCGCCGGAGCTGCAGGGGGTGCTCCACGGCGACGGGCCCGGAACCGAGGTCGAGTACCGATTGGCTTGGGCGCGTACGTATCTCAAGGGTATGGGCCTGTTGGCGAACAGTCGTCGTGCTGTGTGGAGTGTGACGAAGCGGGGGCGCGAGGCGACCGAACCCGAGTTGCGCCCGCTGTTGGCGGCCTTCACCGCCGACAAGCGGCGTCAGCGCCTGAACCGCAAGGCCAACACACCTGGTGCGCAGGCTCTTCCGCTGTCGGACACGGAGGCGGAGTCCGAGTCGACGGCGGACACGTCGTACGGCGACGCCGCCGATGCGGTCGCGTGGAAGTCGACTCTGCTGGACTCGCTCCTGCGGATGTCATCGACCGCCTTCGAACGCCTCACGCAGCGCCTGCTCCGCGAGGCGGGCTTCTCGAGTGCCACCATCACCGGGCGCACCGCCGACGGCGGCATCGACGGGATCGGGATGTGCCAGATCTCGTTGCTGAGCTTCCCGGTCGCGTTCCAGTGCAAGCGGGTCAGTGGCAGCGTCGGGGCCGGCGCCGTCCGGGATCTCCGAGGCGCCATGGCCGGCCGCGGAGAGAAGGGCCTGCTGATCACGACGGGCACCTTCACGAGCGAGGCCCGCGCCGAATCACGTCGCGACGGCGCACCCCCGATCGACCTGATCGACGGGGACCGGTTGTGTGCACTGCTCAAGGAGCATTCGCTCGGCGTGAAGACCACGACCCGGGTCGTCGAGGACGTGTCCGTGCGGGCCGACTTCTTCGCCGGCCTCGAGTCGGACTAGGGGACGAAGTCACCGATGTGACTGACGAAACCAGAGTGACTGTGGTGAAATAGGCGTCGAATCCCACAGGGCCCGCGGCGAATACGCCACGGATGCCCAGTCAGAGCGATGCCGGAATCCGCCGGTGATGCGAGGTTTGCAGTGCAGGTTTCCAGACGAGAACTATTCAAGATTGCCGCGGCCGGCACCGCGGCAGCGGGCATCGCGGCCGTCGCCGGCCCCGCGATCGCGAACGCGGGCCCGGCGACACTGATCGACTACTCCGCCGGCGTCCCGTCGCCCGTCGGTATCCGCCTGGCCGGGCACGTCGGCGCCATCCGGTACGTCTCGGACCGCCGCCCCGACGCCGCGTGGATGCTCGGCAAGCCGATGCAGTTCGGCGAGGCCGCCGCGATGGCTGCGGTCGGCCTGCAGATCGTCTCGTGCTACCAGTTCGGCAAGGGGGCGACGTCGGACTGGCGGGGCGGATACGACGCCGGTGTGCGTCACGCCCGCCGCGGCGTCGAATTGCATCGCGCCGCAGGCGGGCCGGAGAACTGCCCGATCTACGCCTCCATCGACGACAACCCGTCCGCCTGGGAGTTCGACAACCTCATCGCCCCCTATCTGCGCGGGTGGGAGAACGTCATGGGCCACCGCAACGTCGGCGTCTACGCGAATTCGCCGACGATCGACCGCTGCCTGCGTGCCGGTGTCGGCGCATGGTTCTGGCAGCACAACTGGGGTTCGCCGGCCGGCTTCGTCCATCCGTCGGCACACATGCACCAGTTCGAGATCGACAAGCGCCAGATCGAGGGGATCGGCATCGACCTCAACTCGATCCTCAAGCCCGATTACGGACAGTGGTCGCTTCGTAAGCCGCTCTTCCTGTCTTGATCGCACTCCCCGGCACGGAGGTCAGCCGACCTGTGTCGTCGCCGACGCGGTGTCCGATTCGTGCACCGTCCCCGCGTAGCGCCGGGTGAATGATGTGCCGTCGTCGGTCGTGACGGTGACGTCGTAGCGGCCCTCCACGATGGGCCAGCGGACGCTCGCGCGGCCGTCCGGTCCGACCTCGCAGACGCGCGATTCCCCGCCGAATTCCCGCGGTGCGATCGTGAAGGACAGCGACGTCGCACCGTGGTTTGCCAGCTCGAGCTCTACCCACGCGTCCGCGGGGCAGCTGCCGTGCAGCGCCGCCCTGACGTGGGGTGCGGCCCCGTCGTCGGTCTTGGGTAGGACGCCCGCGAAGTGGCACAGGAATCCATCGGCTCCGTAGACGGTGAAGTCGTAGCGACCTGCCGTGCGGACAGCGTTCCACTCGTAGACCGCCGTGCCCTGCGGCGCGACCGTGAACGGAGTCCCGGCGAATGGTCGGTACGCGTTGGGGAACACCGTGTAGTGGAACGCCACGCTCCCAGCGTTCGTCAGCTCGGCGCGAACCCGGCCGGTGGCGCTATCCACCACGATGTCGGCCCAGGGCCGGTAGGGCAGCGGCCGCTGTGGACGGCTCCCCGGCTCCTGAGTCGGCATGACCTGGGCGCCCGGGGCGGGCAGCGGCACCGGGGGCAGGTCCACCGCCGCATCGGCCGCCGCCATCAGCGCCCTCGTATCCGGTAAGTCCGGGATCGAGTAGTCGGGATTGCCGAAGTCGAAGCAACTCGTCAGGTCACCGCACACCGCTCGCCGCCACGCACTGATATTGGGCTCGCGCACACCGGTGACGAGTTCCAGGAAGCGCAGTACCGAGGTGTGGTCGAACACCTGGGAGTTCACCCATCCGCCGCGCGACCACGGGGAGACCACGAACAGCGGCACCCGGTTGCCCAGCCCGATCGGCTGCCCGTCGACGAATTCCTCCGGGGTCCCGGTGGGCGGGAAGGGCGGCACGACATGGTCGAAGTAGCCGTCGTTCTCGTCGTACATGACGAGAAACACGGTGTGCCGCCACACCTCGGGGTTGGCGAACAGCGATTGGAGGGCGGAGTCGACCCAGTGCGCACCGTACGCGGGGCTGGCGTTCGGGTGCTCGCAGAACAGGTACGGCGACACGAGCCACGACACCGTGGGCAGCGTCCCGTCCTTGCAGTGCGCGTCGAAGTCCGTCAGGTCCCACCTCGTCATCGCGTCGATGTATCGGGGATCGTCCTCGGCAAAAGCGTGGAACTGGGGGAAGTACTCGAGGGCGTTGTCCTCGTAGTTGCCGTCCCGCTCGTCCAGGCCGGGCGTGTGGTACACGCGCCAGGAGACGCCGGCGTCCGAGAGACGCTCGGCATACGTCGTCCAGTCGCACACCGGGCTCTCCGGCAGCGGCGTGTTGTCGATCCACGGCCCGGTCGTGCCGTCGCGACCCGGTCCCACCGTTCCGGTCCACAGGTAGAGGCGGTTGGGGCTGGTGGGGCCGGCCATCGAGCAGAAGTACGCGTCGCCGATCGTGAACGCGTCCGCAAGCGCGTACTGATAGGGGATGTCCTCCCGGGTGAGGTATCCCATGCTCTGCTCGCCCTTGGCCGAGGTCCAGCGGTTCATCGCACCCTGGTTGATCGCATCGTGACCGCTCTCCCAGTCGTGCGGCAGACCCTCCGCATTCTGGGCGTTGTACCGAGTGGAGTCCATCCGGAACGGCAGGAGCACACCACCGTCGCCCCGGGACAGCGTGGGCTGCCGGAAGACGCTGTCGCCGTTGGGAAAAGTCAGGGTCTGCCGGTCCTCGAACCCGCGGACGCCGCCGAGCGTGCCGAAGTAGTGGTCGAAACTGCGGTTCTCCTGCATCAGAATCACCACGTGGCGGATGTCGTCCATGCTCAGTACCTTTCGACCGAATGCAACAGGGAGGCGAGGAAGGCGACGTCGGCCCCCTCGAGTGAGTCCAGGATCGTTCGACCCGCCGCCGGCGGGACCGCGACGGAAGGAACGACGAGCACGGCGCATCCCGCAGCCTCGGCCGCCGCCACACCCACGGGCGTGTCCTCGACGGCGACACATGCGCGCGGGTCGACCCCCAGGGCCGCCGCGGCCGCGAGATAGGGGTCCGGCGCCGGCTTGGAGCAGACCGTGTCCTCGACGGCGATCGTCGTGGTGAACCGCGTCGCGCCGAGCGTCTCGCGCACCACGTCGACGACACGTCGTGGTGATGCCGTCACGATCGCGGTGGGAATCCGCGCGCGGACCAGTTCATCGAGCAGCGACAACACGCCGGGACGCGGAACCACGTCGTTGGCGACCAGGGCCGCGAACGCCTCGTCGAGCTCGTGGGCAAGCGCATCCGGGTCGGGCGCCGCCGGCCCCAGTGCCCGGCACAAGTGGGCCGCGGTGTGATCGGCGGGCCGCCCCACGACCGCCGGCGCGTCGGCATCGGAGAGGGGGCGTCCGAGCCGTGCCGCGACCTGCTCGACGGCGTCCCACCACAGTCGCTCGGTATCGACCAGTGTCCCGTCCATGTCGAAGAGGACGGCTGCCGGGGCACCGGGGAGGGTATCAGGGCTCATCGGGCGCGCCTCCAGAATCGACGACTGGACGAAACGGATTGCTGAACTGCACTTCTGACCGGTTCGGCGGTCCCGCTCGGACGGTCCACCAGCACCGGACGGTCCGGTAGTGCGAGGGTCACGGCGGTGCCCGCGCCGAGCGCGGCGGCGGCGGTGGTCGACACGTCCGCAATCACCACGCGGCCGTCCGGCAGCTGCACGGTCAGCCGCGTGCCGGCGCCGCGGAATGCTGCACCGGTGATGCGGGACGTTCCGTCGTCGGACGCCGTCACGCCGAGGGATTCCGGGCGCACGAGCACATCGACGTCGCGGGCTCCGCTTCCGGACTCCGCAGAGCCCGGAAGTTCCCCATGGACGGGCAGCCTGCGGCCGAGGACGTGCACCGCCCGCCCGCCCGCCTCGAGCCGTCCCGGTAGTCGGCTCATGACCCCGACGAACTCGGCGACGAACGCCGTCGCGGGGCGCTCGTAGAGCTCGGTCGGAGGTGCGCACTGCTCCATCTGCCCGGACCGCATGACCGCAACCCGGTCGGCCATGGAGAGGGCCTCCTCCTGGTCGTGGGTCACGAACAGCGTCGTGATGCCCAACTGCTTTTGTAGACGGCGGATCTCGTCCCGCAGAGTCTGTCGCACCTGCGCATCGAGCGCGGACAGCGGCTCGTCCAGCAGCAGGACCCGGGGCTGCAGCGCGAGGGCACGCGCCAAGGCGATCCGCTGCTGCTGCCCGCCGGAGAGCTGGCTCGGGAACCGCGCGGCGTGCTGCGGCAGCCCGACCAGCTCCAGCAACTCCATCGCGCGGGCACGCCGGGCGGACTTGCCCGTCCCCTGCATACGCAGACCGAAGGCGACGTTGTCGACGGCGGTCAGATGCGGGAAGAGGCTGTAGGACTGGAACACCATGCCCACGTCCCGCCGGTGCGCGGGAATCCTCGTGATGTCCTCGCCGTCCATGCGCACCGTGCCCGCGTCCGGGCGTTCGAAGCCGGCGACGGTGCGCAGCGCGGTTGTCTTGCCGCAGCCGGACGGGCCGAGCAGGGCCAGCAGTTCGCCGGGGTGGACCTCCAGGTTCAGGCCGTCCAATGCCGTTGTGGCGCCGAAGGTACGGCGCAGTCCGCGGAACTCCACGGTGGAACCGGCTCCCGCGGTGGCGGCGGGCGTCCGATCGGTCAGTAGTGCGGTCATGAGGCCTCCTCGAGGCGTTTGGTGCGTCCGGCTGCGGCGACGAGCATGAGCAGCGCCCAGGTGCCGAGCAGGCCGACGATGGACACGGCCACCGACATCTGCGCCTCGGAACCGCTGATGACGACGGTCCACACCGCGAACGGCTGGTACCCGAGCAGTGCGGCGACGGCGTACTCGCCGAGGACGAGGGCAAGGGTCAGGAAGGCGGCGTTGAGAAGCGCGCCGCGCAGATTCGGCAGCACCACGTGGATGAGGGTGCGCGGCCACGAGGACCCGCAGGACCGCGCGGCTTCGACGAGGACCCGCAGATCGAGTGCCGACAGGCCGGCGTCGAGCGTGCTGTAGGCCAGCGGCAGGGCCATCACGGCAAAGGCGAGCACCAGGATCACGGGAAAGTCGGGATCCTGCAACGCAACCAGGCCGTCGAACAGCGGCGTGCCGTAGTAGCGATCCGCGCCCCACCTCAGCAGCGTGGTGATGCCGGCGCCCAGGGCGACGGCCGGGACGACCAGCGGCAGCAGACAGACCGCCTGGACGAGCGTGCGCAGACGTGGTGCGGCGATCCGCACCGCCAGCAGCGCCGGCACCAGCAATCCGAGTACGACCGCGATCGTTGCCGCGGCCACCTTCAGCGTCAGTGCGAGGCTGCCGGCCAGGCCCGTCGCGCTGCCGATGCCGGTGTAGGCGTCGAGGCTGACCTGCCGGCCCGGCGACCCGATGCCCACGCTGAACGCGAACGCGCACACGATCGGGACCACGAAATAGATACCGGCGACCAAGAGCACGACCCTGCGACCGAGTCCCGGCCTGGACATCGTCAGGCCAGCCATCGTGCACTCCTTCGCTGCAGCGGCAGGTAGATGGCCATGACGATCGCCGCGATCAGCACCATGTCCAGGCCGAGGGCAAGGGCGACGTTGCCCTGCCCCACCAAGACGTCGCCCGACAGGCCTGCCGCGATCTGCACCGTGACCAGTTGCACGCTGCTGCCGGCGATCGCCGCGGCCGTCGCGTAGGTGCTGAATGCCGTCCCGAACAGCAGGACGAACCCGCCGAGCAGCGACGGCAGCAGGATCGGCAAGGCCACGTGCCGCCAGTACTGCGCCGTGCTCGCGCGATTGTTGGCGGCCGCCTCACGCCACTGCACGCGCAGACCCTCGAGTGCCGGGGTGAGGGTCAGGACCATCAGCGGGATCAGGAAGTAGAGGTAGACGACGGTCAGGCCCCGCATGTCGTAGAGGCTCCAGCCGAGGTCGCCGAGATGGAAGGCGTTGGTGAGGACGCCCGCGTTGCCGAGGGTCGCGACGAACGCGAAGGCCAGGGGAACTCCGCCGAAGTTGGCGAGGACTCCGGCCGCCGCCAAGACTGCCTCGCGCAGGGCCCGGAACCGCGACGTCACGATGGCGTGCGCGATCGGCAGTCCGACGATCGCGCCGATCGCCGCGGCCGTCGCCGAGAGCTTCATGCTGCCGATCAGGCTCGACCGGTACGGATCCTGCAGCGTCGCAGTCATGTTGGCTGTGGTCAGCCCACCCTCGCCGGAACCGGTCGAGGGCGTGGTGAACGCGCCGATCACCATCGTGGCGACGGGCAGACCCAACGCGATTGCCGCGAACAGCAGCAGCGGGAGGACGCCGAGCCAGCCCCCCATGGCCACCCGGTGGCGACGCCGGGGGACGGGCTGGGTGTCAGCGGCGGGGACCGGGGTGCTCCCACTCCCGGCAGTGGTCATCTGGATACTCATCTGGCGAGCACGCCGCCCCAGCCTTGGCTGACGACTGCCTTGGCCTGCGTCGACTGTACTTCCGTCGGGAAGACCGGCGCGGCGGCGTCGACCTCGGGCAGCCTGGCCGCCGCGGTGGCGTCGAGCGTTCCCGCCTTCTCCATCGCGGGCATGAGCGCCGGACGGGCGTAGCCCTTCAACCACAGGTTCTGGCCCTCAGGGCTGTAGAGGAACTCCTGCCAGAGCCGCGCCGCGGCCGGGTGCGGCGCCCACTTCACGATTGCCTGCGAGTAGAACTGGGCGAACAAGCCGTCGGCCGGGATCGCGACCTGCCAATCGACCCCCTTGTCTCGGAGCGAGTCGCTGTAACCGGCGTTGAGGTAGTCCCAGTTGACGCTGATGGGGGTCTCGCCCTTCTGGATGGTCGCGGGCGTCGACTCGACCGGGTTGAAGTTGCCGACTTCGCTGAGCTTGGCGAAGTAGTCCAGGCCCGGCTGGATGTTGTCGTAGGAGCCGCCATTGGAGAGAGCGGCCGCGAAGACGGCAGCGAATGCTGAACCGGACTGCGTGGGGTTGCCGGTCAGCGCGACCATGCCCTTGTACTGCGGGTCGAGCAGGTCGGCAAAAGTCTTCGGGCACTTCGCAACGCGCGCGTTGTCGCAGCCGATCGAGACGTAACCGCCCATGTCGTTGTACCACCGCGCGTCGGCGTCCTTCTGGCCCTCGGGGATGTCGCCGAACGCCTGCACGCGGTACGGCGCCAGCAGGCCCTGCTCGGCGGCGCTGATTCCGAAAGTGTGGCCCACGTCGAGGACGTCCGGCGATCGGTCCTGCCCCTTGCGCGAGGTCGCGGCGTTGATCTCGTCCTGACTGGACGCGTCCGGATTCTCGACCTCGACGTCGATCCCGTACTTCGCCTCGAAGGTGTCGATGATCTCGCCGTAATTGGCCCAGTCCCGCGGGAGGGCGATGGCGTTCAACTTGCCCTCCTGCTTCGCGGCGGCGATGAGGCCGTCCATACCGCCGAAGTCTTCGGCCGAGGTGGCGGTCGAGGACTTGCCGGTGTCGCTGTCCGTCTTCGTGCTGGTCAGTCCGCAGCCTGCGAGTGTCGACAGGGCGATCGCCAGCGAGCAAGCAAGGCTCGCCTGGCGAAGGTGGTGCATTCGCATCGTGTCTCCTGATCAATGTTGGCTATACAACTTCGCCATCATTCCGCCAGAGCGACGTTGCCATGAGGTGAACGATTCGGAATCGAGTCGTGAAGATTGACCGGCCGAGAACCGTCGATCTCTCGCCGAGGGACGCCTGTGACCAGTGGGAAGAGTTCTGAGAGCTACGATCGGGTCAAAGAGCACCGGGTGCCGGAAGGAGACGGACATTGGCTGATTCGGGGGGCAAGCGCCCGCGCGCCGAGTATCGAAGGTTGGCGGCCGAGTTGAAGGAGGCGATCACGTCGGGAGAGTTCGGTTCCGGGGATCGGCTGCCCAGCGAGGAGAGTCTCGCCGGGCAGTACGGCGTCTCCCGTGGCACCGTCCGCCAGGCCCTGGCCGTCCTGCGCGCGAACGGACTGGTCACCTCACGACGTGGTACACGCCGCGTCATTCTCGGCACTGCGCGCACGCAGAGCTTCTTCGAGTTGCTCAGCTTCACGGGCTGGGCGCACTCGATCGGCGAGGATCCCGGAAGTCGAACGGTCGAGATCGAGCACCGGGCCGCGGTGCCACTCGAGTGCGAGCAGCTCCAGCTCGAACCGGGATCGCACATCTACCGGGTGGTGCGTCTGCGGACTCTCTCGCGGGTTCCCGTCATGCTCGAGCGCGCCATCTACCCCGAGCGGATCGGAAAACTGATAGCCGCCTTGCCTCCGGATGCCCCCTCTCACGCGAACCCCCTGCTGGAGGAGGGTGTTGTGTTCACCGATGCCGATCACACCATCGACCTCGTCGACGCAGATGCGGACGACGCCCGTCTCCTGGGTTGCGCCGAGGGCTCACCGCTGCTCCGCGAGCGCAGGCGTGTCACCGACCCCGCCAGCACCCCGTTGCTGTGGTCCGACGACCGCTTCCTTCCCGGCACGGTCTCGTTCACCGTGCACAACTCCGTAGCCACAACGGCCCTGTCGCGCCGCCGTGGCTAGTCTCGGTTGGGTGGCGACGTCCCTGCCGCAGCTGCGGCTGAGTCTCCCCGCGGTCCAGCACAACGTCGATCTCATGGCGGCGTGGTGCCGCGACCGCGGCGTCGAGCTGTGCCCGCACATCAAGACGACGATGACCCGGCCCATCGTCCAGAGACAGCTGGACGCCGGCGCGTGGGGCGTCACGGTCGCCACGGTTCGTCAAGCCTCCATTGCCCTCGAATGGGGGGCGCGGCGCATCCTCATCGCCAACGAGGTGATCCACGGCCCCGATCTCGAACAGCTCCGGGCGTGGCTGGACGCGGACCCGTCGTTCGAGCTCTACCTGCTGGTGGACTCGACGGCGGGCCTGAGCCTGGCTGGAACGGTCATGCGGGGCGCTGCCAATCCACTGAGGGTCCTCGTCGACGTCGGGACCCCGGGCGGGCGAACCGGAGTCCGGGACGCCCGGGCGGCGCTGGGCCTCGCCCGGGAGTGTGAGAACGCGCCGGGAATCGCCCTCGCGGGCGTCGCGGGGTACGAGGGCGTTCGCCCCAACCGGCGGGACTCGGACATCGTCGCGCAGGTCGATGCGCATTGCCGGGAGACGGTGGACGCCTTCCGTGCGGTGTCGCCGTGGATCCAGACCGAAAAGCCGGTGTTCAGCATGGGCGGCTCGGCCTTTCCGGATCGGGTCATCGAGGCTATCGCGGACCTGCCGGAACGGGGCGGGCGTGTGATCCCGGTGTTGCGGTCGGGTTGCTACGTGACGCACGACCACGGAACTTACGCGGAGGTGTCACCGGTGCCAGGCCTGCGTGCGGCGCTGACGGTCCGGGCTGTCGTCCTGTCCGCGCCGGAGCCGGGGCGGATCGTGGTCGGCGCCGGAAAACGCGAGCTTCCCTACGACGCCGGCCTGCCGGTGCTGGTGTCTGCCACCGATGCCCAGGGAACCGCCCGCCGGTCGGCGAAGGCGACCGCGACCCAAATCTACGACCACCATCTCGTCCTCACCGATACGGTGGGGCTGGATGTCGGTGACATAGTCGATCTCGGCATCTCCCACCCGTGTTCGGCCTTCGACCGCTGGCCCGACATCACAGTGGTCGACGACGGCCGTGTGGAGGCGGTGTGGCACCCGCAGTTCCGCTGAATCCATCCTTGGATGGATTTCTCGAGCAGAGTTGTGAAGCCGCCGGATCCGTAAAGCTAAGGTAATAGCATGTCTGTCGTCTACAACATCCTCGTTGCCGTCCACCTGCTGGGCATGGCCGCGATCGTCGGTGGTTACCTCTCGGTCCTGAAGGCCCCCCGCGTCAGCGAGGTGATGGTCTGGGGCGCTCGAATCCAGTTGCTGTCCGGCATCGTGATCGTCGGGCTCGGCGAGTCGATCGACTCGCTCGGCAAGGACTACGACATGGCGAAGATCGGCGTCAAGCTGGTGATCACCCTGATCATCGTGGCTGTTGCCGAGATCGGCCGGGCCCGGCAGAAGCGTAGCGAGGGCAACCCCAACTTCGCGCACATCGTCGGAATCCTGGCGATCGTCAATGCGCTGATCGCGGTGCTCTGGACGAGCTACTGACATCCGACTCGAACACACGACGGGCGTCCTCCACACGGAGGGCGCCCGTCGTCGTAGGCGGCGGCGATCAGCCGGGGACGTTCGCCATCTTGCCGAGCCAGATGCGGGCATCCTCGGGCAGATTGCCTGACGCCTCCGCGTGCTTGCACCACTTCTTCGCCATCGACAGGAAGTTCATCGGGTTGTAGGCGTCCTCCTCGTGCGACCACAGGTTGTCGCCCGCGTAATGCAGGATCGTGATGTTCGCGGCGCCGTGATCGGTGCCGTCGCCGGGATCCTCCATCGGGTTCTGCACCTCGCAGATCACCCAGCCCCGCTCCTCGTCGATGACGTACCAGGAGACGGGGAACTCGGGCATACGGTTGCCGGGGAAGGCTGTCATCGTCCGGGTGACCCAGCGGCGGATCTCCTCGCGGCCGGTGAAGCTGCCGAACGCGTGCTCGAGGTAGGTCGCGTCCTCGGTGAACTGGTCGGCGAAGGCGTTCCAGTCGCGGGTCTGCGTCGCCTGCACGACGGTCTTCTGGTAGTTCTCGAACGCGGCTTCGAGTTCTTCGCGGGTCCACGCCATCGCTGCGCTCCTCCTGGTCGGTTGCGGGACGACTTCACCTGCAACCTAACGCAGGGCTGGAACGTGTTTCAGTTTTTCGTCGCAATCGACCAGATTGTCAGGTTCCGTGGAGTTCGGTCCATATGCCGAACGGCGGTGGTCCCTCGCCGAGCACCTTGACGCCGTGCGCCGGCGTGCCGGTCAGGGCGTCGGCGTGCTTGACGTGCATCCACTGGTAGCCGGCGAGGAGGTGCTCTTCGGACGTCGCCTTGTTGACGACCACGTTGTCGCCGTTGGCGCGTTGTTCGAGGTACCAGCCGCTGTCCGGGCCCGCCAGGACCCACCACTTCTCTCTGCTCATGGTCGTTACTCCCGTCCTGGAGCGACTACGCGATGCCCCTCTCAACGCTACCGCTGCGGTGGGGTGAAACAAGTCGTGCCGAATGACCGATATGTGGATGCGGTCCGGGCCTCGGATCGGCTTCGGATACCGTTAGCGGTCCGAAATCAGCTACGACGCGGAGGGTCTCGTGGAATTCCTCATCAACCTGTTCTATACGATCGCTGCGAATCTCTACATGGGCTCCTCGGGGGCAGTGAACGGCGGATCGTCGGGCGGGGGCCAGACGACGCAGACGCCGTAGCCCGCGGGCTCGAACGTCGAACGCCMGCCCCGATGCATATCGGGGCGGGCGTTCGTGTCTGTGCGCCGGAAGCCGCGTGTCAGGCGTGGCGCTTGCCCGCGGCTCCCGGCGTCGTKGCTTTCGGGATGAAGAACGCGAACACCAGCGACACCACGGCGGCCACGATGGCGATGACGAACGTTGCGCGGAAGGCGTCGAACGACGGAATCGTCGCCGTCCCGAGCGTCACCGTCATGCTCGCCAGCACGACGCTGATGACCGCCGCGGCACTGGACGTGCCGACCGACCGCATCAGCGAGTTCAGACCGTTGGCCGCCGCGGTCTCCGAGACGGGGACGGCGCCGATGATGAGGGCCGGCATGGAGGCGTACGACAGGCCGACGCCGGCACCGATGATCATTCCGCCGACGACGATCATCCACACCGAGGACGACAGGAAGTAGACGAACCCGTAGCCCAGGCCGACCACGACCGAGCCCACCATGAGGGTGAAGCGCGGGCCGCGCCAGGCCGAGATCTTCGCGGACACGGGTGACAGCGCCATCATCACGAGACCGCCCGGCGCCAGTGCGATGCCGGCGGTGACCATCGACAGGCCGAGCCCGTAGCCGGTGGACTCCGGTGCCATCAGCAGCTGGGGGAGCGTCAGCGAATTGCCGTACATCGAGAAGCCGATCGCGATCGACGCCAGATTCGTGAACAGGACGTTCGGCCGTGCGGACACGCGCAGGTCGACCAGCGGACGAGCGGTCCGCAGCTGCACGAAGCCCCACGCCACGAACACCACGACGGACCCCGCGAGCAGGCCCAGGGTCAGTGGATCGCTCCAGCCCCACGTTCCGCCCTTGGTGATCGGGAGCAGGAACAGGATCAATGCCGTGCTCAATCCGACGGCGCCGACGAAGTCGAAACGTCCGGGATTGCGGACCGTGGACTCGGGGATCACGATCACGGCGAGCGCGACACACAGGAGCCCGAGTCCGGCCGACATCCAGAACAGCACATGCCAGTCCGCGACCTGTGCGACGGCCGCGGCGACCGGTAGCCCGATCGCACCGCCGACGCCGAGGGTGGCACTGACGATGGCCATCGCGCCGGCGACCTTCCGCGGCGGAAGTTCGTCTCGCAGGATGCTGATGCCGAGCGGGATCACACCGACCGACGCGCCCTGCAGTGCGCGACCGACGATCAACGGAATCAGTGAATTGGCGAAGGCGCAGACCACCGAGCCGATCACGACGAGCAGCAAGCTCGCGACCAGAATCCTCTTCTTGCCGAACATGTCGCCGAGGCGTCCGCTGATGGGTGTCACCACCGCGGCCGCGAGAAGCGTCGCGGTGACCGCCCACGAAGCGTCGGCCGGCGTCGCCGAAAGAAGGTGCGGCAGTTGCGGAATGATCGGAACGACCAGTGTCTGCATAAGGGCGACGACGATGCCGCAGAAACCGAGAATCGCGACGATGGCGCCGCTGGATCTGGATTTCGCGGTGTCCGTCGACGGGGACGCGACGGTTGCACTCAAAATGGGGCTCCTCGGATTTACTGCTACACAACAAATTTGCAAGAATGTGTACGGTACACATGGATGTGCACGATGCACAAAGCGGACATTGCGGGCAATGTCGGAGCGAGAGGGTGACGGGTGTCCGACGGAGACCGGACGATGACGGACATCGAGTACGAGTTGACGCTGTTGTCGCGCTACCACGCCCTCGCGCAGCAGCGGGGCGGGCAGAAGCTCGACAGGTCCGCGTACCTGATCCTCGCGAGGCTCGAACTGGAACCGCCGATGAGCCTCAAGGAACTGGCGGAGGCGTTCGTGCTGGACATCTCGACGATCAACCGGCAGGTCGGCGCGCTCGAACGCCACGGCTTCGTCGAACGCGTCGCCGACCCGGACGGCGGTGTGGCGCGCAAGGTACGGCCGACGGAGTCAGGGCTGGACCGGCTGCACCTCGACCGCGACCTGAACCGCACCGGGATCGGTCGGGTGCTCGGCGGCTGGGACGTGGACGAGATCCGGCTCCTCAGGGACATGCTCGTCCGGTTCAACCGGGGTGTCGAGGAAATCGAGGGGCAGCCGTGGCCCCGTCCGGCGGCAGGCTAGGACTGGACGTGCCGCGTCGTCGACTGGACCAGGTCGGGTTCGTCGGGCATCACCACGAGCGTCGGGCGCTGGTCGGGGGAGTGACCCACCGCGCGCCACGACAGCAGTGACCACCGGGACAGTCCCGACAACGCGGAGCCCACGCTCGCGAACGACAGTGAGGACAGTGCGGAACCGGCTGACCCGATGGATCCGATCGACAGGATCGAGCCGACGCTACCGATGGACAGGATCGAGCCGACGCTGCCGATCGAGAGGATCGAGCCCTCCGAACGGATCGAGAGGATGGATCGTCGGGAATGCCGGGAACGGATCGACTGCGTGTTGTCGGCCATTCCCCGGTCTACCACGAACGGACGCGGTGTGAACAGTGAAAGGCCCCACCGAATTCTCGGTGGGGCCTTCACTGTCGGACGGTGAACCTACGCGACGGTGAACATTCCGATCGTCGGCAGGAAGTTGCACGTGAGCGGCGCCGCGCCCTCGGGCTCGGTGGTGAGGTCGCCGGAGATCACCGCGAGCACCCGGCCCGGGCCGGTGTTCGAGATGACCGACAGCGTCGCCGGGCCGTCCGGGTTGATCCGCGCCTCGGTGGTGAGGGTCTGCGTCTCACGACGGCCGTTGTCGACGTTGATCCAGGTGACCGTCATGCCCTGGGTGGGGGCGGCCTTCGCCGTGCCGAGCGCAGTGAAGACGAAACCGGCCTGGCCGGCAGCCGGCCCCGGCGGGGGCAGGTGCGCGGGGCCCGGCACCGCGAGGGCGGTGCCGACCGCGTCGCTCGACGGGGCGATGCAGCCCTTGCCGACGGTGGGGTAGAGGAACTGGGCGATCGCGGGCCCGTCCTGGGGGATCTCGGGTCCGCCGCCGCCGCTGCCGTCGAGGAAGGTGATGACACGCTCGAGGGTGGACTTGAGTTCGGGCGGCAGGTTGGCCGACTCGAGCAGTGCACGCGCCTGAGCGAGCAGGTCGTTCTTGGTGTCGACGTCGGCGATGTCCGCCGGAACGGCGGCCGCGCCCAGGATGGCGGGGGCGAGGGACGCCAGCGCGTCGATGGAGACGTCCTCGGGGACACCCGGAAGGGTCGGTTGCGCGACCGCGTTGGCCGGAACGGCGAGCGCCGCCGCGGCCGCAACTGCACACGCGGTGAGTGCTCGTCGCATTCCTCGGTTACGAATCACGGTTTACCCCATCCTTGTCGTTCAGACGCGTGCGGAGCAGCGTCGGTCTGCCGAGCGGGCGCCACGGCCCATCACGGTCGCGGGTCACTCTATGGATCGACCCCCGATGTGTACAGACTCTTCTGTACGACCCATTCGTGACCTGCGTCCCGAGGAGTCTATGCAAGCTGTGACGTGACTGCCATCGCTTGGTGACCATATCGCGTGACTTATGGGGAAAATGTGAACCTTGATGCAACTGTTACTGATGAGCAAGGTATTTTCTGTGCCCGTCGGCGTCGGGTTAGGCTGACGCGACACCTGGTCGTTCCCCCGCTGCGTCACACTGGGTGCTTACTGCCAGCACACGATCACGGGAGAGCACCAGCCAGTGTCTCAGCTTGCACGTGCCGGGCGGCGGCCACGCGCGCACGCGGCGTATCGCACACTCGTCGGCTGGGCGCCCGCGCTGCTCGCACTGTCGGTGCTGGCCAGGCTGCTGTGGATGGTCCTGACGCCCAACGGTCTCAATCTCGTCGACCTGCACGTGTACGTCGACGGCTCCGCAGCGCTCCTGAGCGGTGACCTGTACGGATTCACGTATTCGGAAGAGACACCCGAGTTCCCGCTGCCCTTCACATATCCGCCGTTCGCGGCGCTCGTGTTCCTGCCGCTGCACTACCTGCCATTCTCGGTCGTCGGATTCTGTTGGCAGCTGTGCACCGTCCTCGCCCTGTACTGGGTGATCCGAATCAGCCTCGAGCTGCTGGTCGGATCGGCCGCCGTCGGGGACCGGCACTGGAAGTACCTGGCGATGCTGTGGACCGCGATCGGGGTGTGGACCGAACCGGTGCGCACGACGCTCGACTACGGCCAGGTCAATGTGTTCCTCGTCCTCGGTGCGATGCTGGCCGTCCGCAGCACCCGCTGGTGGGTGTCCGGTGGCATCGTCGGGATCCTCGCCGGCATCAAGCTGACCCCCGCCGTCACCGGCCTGTACTTCGTCGCTCAGCGCCGCTGGCGCGCCGCGGTGTTCTCGGCGATCGCGTTCTTCGGAACCATCGGGCTGAGCTACCTCGTGATCAGTGCACAGGCTCGTGACTACTTCACGTCGAAGTTCGGTGACGCCGACCGGATCGGACCCGTCGGGTCGGCGTGGAACCAGTCGCTGCGCGGCGCCCTCAGCAGGATCGTCGGCCACGACGTCGAGTCGGGTCCCGTGTGGCTGATCGCGGTCGCGCTGTCGGCCCTGCTCGCCTTCCTGGCGTGGCGCGCCCTGGCCCGCGACGACAGGCTCGGCACGCTGGTCCTGGTGCAACTCTTCGGACTGCTGATCTCCCCGATCTCGTGGGTCCACCACTGGGTGTGGGTGTTGCCGATGCTCATCTGGCTCGTCCACGGTCCGTATGCGCGGATGGTCGGCACCCGCGTCGTCGCGTCGCTGTGGCTGATCGTGACCGTGATCGGTGTGCCGTGGGTCCTCAAGCAGGTCGAGGACGACGCGATCTCACGGCCCGGCGCGCTCGCGTGGGCGGGCACCGTCAACGTCGCCGGCGCGCTCGTCGTGTTCGCGTGGGTCGCCTATGCCGGCCGACGCGTGCGCGCTACGCAGACGCGGCCAGATCGTCGATCCGCCGTGCCAGCTCCAGATCCAGCGCAGTGATCCCGCCGGCGGAATGCGTGGCGAGGGAATACGTCACTTTCCGCCAGCGGATGTCGATGTCGGGATGGTGGTTCATCGACTCCGCGGCCTCCGCAACCCGGTCCACCAGCGTGATCGCGGCGGGAAAGCTGGCGGATTCGACGGTGCGGACCAAGGTGTCGCCGTCGCGTCGCCAGGTCGGCAGGTTCGTCAGTGCGGAGTCGATCTCGGTATCGGACAGCAACTCGGCCATACCTCATGATGGTGCGATGGGGAGGGGACCGCAATGACCGGCGCACCTGAACGTGAGGTCGGGGAGGTCGGGGAAGTGGTGGCCGCGGCCGTGATCCGCGACGGCCGCCTACTGCTCGCGCAGCGCACCCGCCCGCCGGAGCTGGCGGGGCTGTGGGAATTGCCCGGCGGAAAGATCGAACCGGGCGAGACCCCCGCCGACGCGGTGCGTCGCGAACTGCGGGAGGAACTGGGCGTCGAGGTGACCGCGGGCGAACGGATCGGCGTCGACGTGCCGCTGCGCGACGGACTGGTGCTGCGCGCATATCGCGCCGAGCTGATCAGTGGCGTCCCGCAGGCACTCGACCACTCCGCGCTGCGCTGGGTGGACGCGACGGATCTGCGCGAGATCGCACTGGTCGCCAACGACCGCGCATGGCTGCCGGACCTGACCGCGCTGCTCGACGCGGACTGACCGGTCTCAGGCCGCGCGGGCCTTCTTGAGGCCCTTCTTGAGTTCCTTCTTGGTCGCGCCCTCGTTCTCGAGCTTCTTCATGCGCATGATGACGACGGGGCACTTGAGGCAGCGCGTCTTCTTACGGCAGCACTTCTTCTTGGGCTTGAGGCCGGAGACCTTGCTGGCCTTGACCTTTCCCTTGCCTTTGCCCATTGCCGAGCCCGGCCTTCCTCCCGAGTGCGGTGCCCAGGATCGGATCTGTCCGCACGCGAGTGAGCGTACCCTCATCCGTTGATCCGGCAAGGTGGTCCGGGGGCTGTCGATGCCCCACCGGGGCCGGCACCGGAGGGTCGTCGGGATGGTTTGCGCAGACGCCGTGACCGGCCAGTGGTGCAGATCACTATTGCCTGGTCAGAGGTATCGATCGGGGGTCACGATGCGAGGTTTCGCGCTGCGGGCGGGTAGGGTATTCGCTGGCCGCAATCCCGGCGCTGACGCGAACATCGTGAACCTTCAGTGACGCGGGGTCGCGAATGGGAATCACGCATGCGCGTAGCGGCAGCCAGAAGCCGTGCGACATCAAATTCGTGTGGCCCCGTCAGCAGCCAGGAGAACGCCCCGCGTGAGCACCACCAATTTCCGTAACGTCGCCATCGTCGCGCACGTCGACCATGGCAAGACCACCCTCGTCGACGCCATGCTGCGCCAGTCCGGCGCCTTCGCCGAGCGCGCCGAGCTGGTCGACCGCGTCATGGACTCCGGTGACCTCGAACGCGAGAAGGGCATCACCATCCTCGCGAAGAACACCGCTGTCCACCGTCACAACACCGACGGCTCGGTCACCGTCATCAACGTCATCGACACCCCCGGCCACGCCGACTTCGGTGGCGAGGTCGAGCGCGGCCTGTCCATGGTCGACGGTGTCGTCCTGCTCGTCGACGCGTCCGAGGGTCCGCTGCCGCAGACCCGCTTCGTGCTGCGCAAGGCGCTCTCCGCGTCGCTGCCGGTCATCATCGTCGTGAACAAGACGGACCGTCCCGACGCCCGTATCGAGGAGGTCGTCACCGAGGCGCRGGATCTGCTCCTCGACCTGGCTTCCGATCTGGACGACGAGGCTGCCTCGGCCGCCGAAGCGCTCCTCGATCTGCCGGTCCTGTACGCCTCCGGGCGTGAGGGCAAGGCCTCGATGAACCGTCCCGAGGACGGTCACGCTCCCGACACCGAGAACCTCGATGTCCTGTTCGACGTCCTCATGGAGCACGTGCCGGCCCCCAAGGGCGATTCCGCTGCCCCGCTGCAGGCACACGTCACCAACCTCGACGCCTCCGACTTCCTCGGCCGCCTCGCGCTGGTGCGTATCCACAACGGCGAGCTGCGCAAGGGCCAGAACGTCGCGTGGATGCACGCCGACGGCGTCAAGAACGTCAAGATCACCGAGCTGCTGAAGACGGTGGGCGTCAGCCGTGAGCCCGGCGAGGTCGCCGTCGCCGGCGACATCGTCGCCGTCGCGGGCATCCCCGAGATCATGATCGGCGACACCCTCGCCGACATCGAGAACCCGGTCGCGCTGCCGACGATCTCCGTCGACGAGCCCGCGATCTCCGTCGTCATCGGCACCAACACGTCGCCGCTCGTCGGCCGCGTCAAGGGCCACAAGCTGACCGCTCGCATGGTCAAGACCCGCCTCGATTCCGAGCTGGTCGGCAACGTGTCGCTGCGCGTCCTCGACATCGGCCGCCCCGACGCGTGGGAGGTGCAGGGTCGTGGTGAGCTGGCGCTGGCCATCCTCGTCGAGCAGATGCGTCGCGAGGGCTTCGAGCTCACGGTCGGCAAGCCGCAGGTGGTCACCAAGCAGGTCGACGGCAAGCTGCACGAGCCGTTCGAGGAGCTGACGATCGATACCCCCGAGGAGCACCTCGGCGCGATCACGCAGCTGCTGGCCAACCGCAAGGGCAAGATGGTCCAGATGACCAACCACGGCACCGGCTGGGTTCGGATGGAGTTCATCGTCCCGTCGCGTGGCCTGATCGGTTTCCGTACCGACTTCCTCACCGAGACCCGCGGCACCGGCATCGCCAACGCCGTCTCGCACGGCTACGGCCCGTGGGCCGGCGAGATCCGCGCCCGCCACACCGGCTCGCTGGTCTCCGACCGGACCGGCTCGGTGACCCCGTTCGCGATGATCCAGCTGTCCGACCGCGGCACGTTCTTCGTCGACCCGGGCGCCGACACCTACGAGGGCATGGTCGTGGGCATCAACCCGCGCGCCGAGGACCTCGACATCAATGTCACCAAGGAGAAGAAGCTCACCAACATGCGCTCGGCGACCGCCGACGCCACGGAGACCCTCGCGAAGCCGATCGAGCTGACGCTCGAAGCCGCGATGGAGTTCTGCGCCGGCGACGAGTGCGTCGAGGTTACCCCCGAGGTGGTTCGCGTGCGCAAGCTGCACCTGTCGCAGACCGACCGCGCGCGCGAGCGTTCGCGTGCGAAGTCGCGTGACAAGGCCGCACTGTAAGTGTGTGACGCGTTCCGTGCGCGTTGTGCGAGTCTGAACACTCGCGCAACGCGCACGGGCGGGGGAGCCGCTCGCGGACGGGAGGACCGATAGTGGCGCAGGTCTGGCACGGGTTCTCCCGTGAGTTCGGTCGGCGGTTGCTGGGGGCAGCCGCCGCGGTGTCGGTGTTGACGGTGGCCGCGTGCACCGCCAATCCGCCACCGCCGGTGGAGAGCACCGACAGCCCCAAACCGACGACGGCCGTCCCGACGAAGAACACCGTCGTCGTCGCGATCGACGACGTCGGTATCGGGTTCAACCCGCATCTGCTCGCCGACCAGTCGCCCGCGAACTCCGCGGTGAGCGCCCTGGTGTTGCCGAGTCCGTTCCGCCCCGTGGTCGATCCGGCGCGGCCGGGCGTCACCACGTGGATTCCGGACCCGTCGGTGCTGGTCTCGGCCACAGCGACACCCGAGACGCCTGCAAGTTCCGACACGGCCCCCGAGACGCCCGACGTGGCTCCCCCGGTGCCGACCACGATCACCTACCAGCTGCGCAACGAGGCCCAGTGGTCCGACGGCGCCCCGATCGCCGCCGAGGACTTCCGTTACCTGTGGCAGCAGATGATCAGCCAGCCCGGTGTCGTCGATCCCGCGGGATACGGGTTGATCGAGGACATCGCGTCGTCCGGTGGCGGGAAGACGGTGACGGTCAAGATGTCCGCGCCGTACCCCGCGTGGCGGGAGTTGTTCACCGATCTGCTGCCCTCTCACCTCGTGAAGGATTCGCCGGGCGGATTCGCGCGCGGTCTGGCGGACAACATCCCCGTGTCGGGTGGCCGGTTCCACATCAAGTCGGTCGATCGAGGTCGGGACGAGATCCAGCTCGAACGCAACGACCGGTTCTGGGACACCCCCGCCAAACCGGACCAGATCCTCATGCGGCGTGGCGGCTCGCCCGCGCAGCTCGCCGACTCGATGCGGTCCGGCGATGCGCAGGTGGCCCGCGTCCACAGTGGTGCCGCGACGCTTGCCCAGCTGTCGGTGATCCCGGACGTGCAGACCGGCACCGAGCTCCAGCCCCGCGTGCTGTCGGTGACGCTCAACGGACGGGTCCCCGCCCTGGCCGACCGGCAGGTCCGCAGGGGGCTCCTGGGCCTGCTGGACCCGAATTTGCTCGCGACGGTCGGTGCCGGCAGCGAGTCGGCGGCGGTGCCGGCGCGAGCACAGATTCTGGCTCCGTCCGACCCGGGTTACGCGCCCACCGCACCGCCACCGCCGACGCGTGAGCAGGCGTTCGGGCTGCTGGCCGCCGCCGGCTACCAGTTGCTTCCCACCACCACCGCCACCGAGGGCGCTGCCCCCGAGACCCTGACGGAGGGCCGGATGGTGCACGACGGCGAACAGTTGACCCTGGTGCTGGGCGCCCCCGAGAACGACGACACCGCGGTCGCGGTCGCGAACACGGTGGCCGACCAGTGGCGTGGGGCCGGTATCGCCGCCTCGGTCCTGTCGCTGCCCGCCGAGGAGCTGTACGGGGAGGCGCTGGCGTCGGGCCGGGTCGATGCGGTCGTCGGCTGGGAACGCGCCGGATCGGATCCGGCGACCTCCCTCGCCTCCCGTTTCGGATGCCTGCCGTTGACGGCCTCCGAGGCCGCCTCCGCGACACCGGAACCGGGTTCCACGTCGGCCCGCGAATTGCGGTCGCCGAGCAATCTCTCGGGCCTGTGCGAACCGGCGCTGCAGCCGGCGATCGACGAGGCGCTGCGCGGCCAGGGTGACGTGGCGCGGGTGATCGCGGACGCCGAGCCCAAGCTGTGGGATCTGGCGGCGGTACTGCCGGTGCTCCAGGACAACACGGTGGTCGCGGTGGSCCCCGGCGTGCAGGGCGTCGTGATGGGCGGTCCGGTCCAGGTCGGCATCTTCACGGATGCCGGAGCGTGGACGCGGACGAAGTGAGCGAGAGAAACGAGTGGTTGTGAACGGTCGGCGCATCCTGTTCGTCCATGCGCATCCCGATGACGAGACCCTGACCACGGGCGGCACCATCGCGCGCTACGCGGCGGACGGGGCCGAGGTGACGGTGCTGACGTGCACCCTCGGCGAGGAGGGGGAGGTTATCGGTGACCGGTGGGCCGGTCTGGTGGCCGACCGCTCCGATCAGCTGGGGGGCTTCCGGATCCTGGAACTGACCCGCGCACTCGAGGCCCTCGGCGCCTCCGAGCCGCGATTCCTCGGCGGCGCCGGGCGGTGGCGCGATTCGGGCATGGCCGGGACGCCGTCGGCGGCGAACCCGCGCGCATTCGTCAACGCCGATCAGGACGAGGCGGTCGGGGAACTGGTCACGGTCATCCGCGAACTGCGTCCGCAGGTCGTGGTCACGTACGACCCGGTCGGCGGGTACGGGCATCCGGATCACGTTCGGGCGCATCACCTCACGACCGCCGCGGTGGAGGCCGCGGGCACCGACGCCTTCCCCGAGGCGGGCGGGCCGTGGGAGGTCGCGAAGTTCTACTGGACGGTGACCGAGGAGTCCGCGCTCGAAGCGGGGATCGCCGCGATCGATGCCGTGCCCGAGGGCTGGCGGTTGCCCGAGCCGGGCGAGCTGCCACGCGTGCCGGACTCGACGGTCACCGCGGTGGTGGACGTCGCGCCGGTGATGGCGGCGAAGCTCGCGGGTCTCCGCGCGCACCGCACCCAGGTGACGGTGGCGCCGTCCGGCACGGAGTTCGCGTTGTCGAACGATGTCGCGCAACCGGTCCTGTCCGAGGAACACTTCGTGCTGGTCCGTGGACAGTCCGGTCCCGTCGACGAGCGTGGGCGTGAGACGGACCTGTGCGCCGGACTCGGGTCCTGAGGGCGGTCCAGCCGAGTGGGATGTCCGGACGGTATCGGCGCATCCAGGCCCCGACGGTGCCGTCACGCCAGTTCTCCTCGAACTTCGACGGGAATACCGCTGCGGTAGAAGTGCGGTAGGGCTGTCGCTCCCGCAGTCGGGACCCCATCGCTCGGTCGGTGGTGTCGCGAACGTGCTGCGCGCCCCGGCACCGGATACACCACGCCACGGGATCTCCGTGACCGTCGAGCGGTCGGACCTGGTGAACCTACCCGGGCTCGTCGCCGCCCCACTCGCCGTATGCTGTGATCTACGCCACGTTCGTGGGGGTCCGTTCGTCGGCGCATGCAGCTGTCGAACGGGAGGGTGCGGCGGATGTACAACTGGGAACTCCAGAATGCGATCACGGCGTTCGTGGACAGTCTGCGGCCGATGGCCCCGTACTTCCACGACCTCTACATCGGGTCGTTGCACGCGTTCGTGCATCAGCAGAGCGAGCTGCTCACGATGCTCGGCTACCCGCCGGTCCCGTGACCCGGACCCCGCCGTGGCGGCGCCGTCGCGAATAGACCACGATCGGTGACATGACCGTCGAGAGCCACCCCGTCGAGCCGCCCGTGTCCACCGCCGAAGCCCGCACGACACTGGCGTTGCTCACGTTCGACGGGTTCCTGTGCGCGGTGCTCTCGGTGCTGTTCCTGCCCGCCTACCTCGGGACGACACCGTTCCCGGTGAGCATCCTCGTCGCGGCCGTGGTCAACCTGCTGCTGGTGCTCGGTGCGCGCAAGTTCACGGAGCGGCCGATCCTCGCCGCGCTGCCGATCTTCGGCTGGCTGTTCGGGTTCGGCCTGTGCGTGATCGGCGGACCGGGCGGCGACGTGCTGGTGTTCGAGGACTGGCGCACGCTGCTGCTGTTCGTCGCGGCGGTGCTGCCGGCCGGGGTCTACCTGTTCCGCGTCCAGCTCGACTCGATCGTGGCCCGGGCCCAGCAGGGCTGATGCCGTCCGGACCGTCGGCGGGCACGGCCGCTCGGTGAGGCCGTGCGCGGGTGGGAATTCCTGCCCGTGCACGACCCCGAGCGCGGCTATTTCTTGTAGAACGCGGTCACGTCGTCGTTCCCGATCAGATCCGGAACGGTCCAGCCGTCCAGGTCGTACTCGCTCATGAACTGCTCGGCCAGACCCTTCATCGCGGAGACACCCCCGCGATTCTCCGCCGCGAACAGCAGTTCGGCCTTGACGTTCTCGTGGTTGCCGGAGTAGTTGCGCTCGTAGAGTTCGTGCCGTCCGCCGAACTCGGATCCGATCGAGTCCCACAGTGCCTTCATGACCTTGACCCGGTCGACGGCCGTGATCCCGTCGCTGCCGCGGACGTACTTGTCGAGGTACGGACGGACGTCGGGGTTCTTGAAGTCCGCCGCCGACGACGGCAGATAGATCAGGCCGGAGGCGACGTCCTGTTCGATGATCTCCTTGATCCGCGGGTAACCCTGGATCATGAACATCCGGTAGGTGAGCCCGTACTCGAGCTTCGGGATGACGGTGTCGCCGATCCACTGTTCCGGGTCACGCGCCATCGATTCGCTCAGCGACCAGAACAGGTTGCGCCAGCCGATCACCTCACCGACGCGGGTCTGGACGCCGCGGAAGCCGCCGGCGCCGGTGGCGTCGAGGGCCTTCATCAGCAGTCCGGCGATGAAGTCGAGCTTGACCGCCAGCCGGGTGCAACCCTGGAAGGTGAACCGCGGCAGGAAGCCGGACTGGGGGAAGAAGGCGTTGATCTTCTCCACGTCGCCGTACATGAAGACGTTCTCCCAGGGCACCAGCACCTTGTCGAAGATGAAGATGGCGTCGTTCTCGTCCATCCGGGACGAGAGCGGGTAGTCGAACGGGGAGCCGACGACGGCGGCGTTCTGCGAGTACGACGCGCGCGAGATCAGTTTGATACCCGGCGCGTCCATCGGCACCGTGCAGATCAGCGCGTATTCCTTCTTCTTGATCGGCAGCCCGTAGTGCGCGATGAAGTTGTAGTTGGTGATCGCCGATCCGGTGGCGACGACCTTCGCGCCGGAGACGATCAGACCGGCGTCGGTCTCCTTCTCGACCTTCATGAACACGTCACCGACCTGGTCCGGAGGCAGCTGACGGTCGACCGGCGGGTTGATGATCGCGTGGTTCCAGTACAGGACCTTCTCCTGCGACTCGCGGTACCAGCGCTTGGCGTTGTCCTGGAACGGCGCGTAGAGCTCGCTGTTGGCGTTGAGAGTGCCGAGGAAGCTGGCCTTGTAGTCGGGGGAGCGGCCCATCCAGCCGTAGGTCATGCGGGCCCAGGTGGCGATCGCGTCGCGTTCGCGGAGCAGATCGTCGGAACTGGTGGGGGTCTTGAAGAACGGCATGGTGATGCCGCCGTTGCCGGTGTCGGTGGGGCAGGTGAGCGTGTCGACGTGCTCACCGGTGTGCAGCGCGTCGTACAGGCGTGCCGTCATCCGGATCGAGTTGMGGAAGGCCGGGTGGTTCCAGAACTCCTTGACCTTCTCGCCGTGCAGGTAGATTTCGCGGCCGTCCTTGATCGACTCGATGTACTCGTCGCCGGTCATGGGGCGGGATGCGAAGTTCGTGGTCCGGTTCGCGTCGGAGTCGGCCGCGACATTGACCTGCGAACGGTCGACGTCCGTGTCGGTGGGGCGGGGCTCGGTGGTGGTCATCGTTTCTCCTGCATCGGGGATGGGGTCAATTGGTTGCACCGGACAGGTGCAGGGGTGTGAAAGTGGTCTCGGAGTCGAACCATCCGCGGTGCGGATCGTCCATCGATCCGTTCCAGGCGGCACTCCCGCTCGGTGCTCCGAGATCGTGGAATGTGCTGCGGTAGAAGAGCAACGGATCGGTGTCACGGAACTGGGCATCGACGATCTCGCCGATGAAGATCACGTGGTCGCCGCCGTCGTACTCGCGCCACGGAACGCACGACAGGGTGGCGGCGCTGCCGGCCAGCACGGGCGCGGTGGGCCCCTGGGCCCACACCGGTTCGGGGGACTGCGGGCGACCGGCGAAGTGAAGCGCGACGTCGGTCTGGTCCGCGGCGAGGATGTTGACCGCGAACGGTGCGCCGGACAGGAACGCGCAGGCTTTGGACGTGCGGGTCAGGGTTACCTGGCACAATCGCGGTTCGATCGAGACTGCGGTGAAGGCCGTCACCGTTGCGCCGTGGGGCGTACCGTCCTGCCGGGTGCAAGTGATGACGGTGACCCCACTTGCGAACTGTCCGAATATGTTTCGCAGTCGACGCGAATCCATGTCGGGGCTCCTTGCTGGTGGTCGTTGGCTGTGACGGAGACCATAGGTCGATCGGATCGCGGTAGGCGATCCGCTGAGCGGCCTCACTATCCGGATTGCGCGACGGGTTCGACCACCCGTTATTGCCAGAGGAGGTGTTCCCGATCACACTGGGGCCGAAGTCCCGAACTGGACGGGATGGGAAGGGTGCGAGGGTATGGCGATGAACGTGGCCGCCGATCCGGGGGATTGGGACGAGGCGGAGAACGTGGTCTCGAATGCGTACTTCCCGCACGACCTGATGCCGCTGTCGGCCGGATCGGAGCCGCATCTGAACGTGCGGGCGATGCAGATCGGGCCGCTCCGTCTGGCGCGGATCGGTTGGGGAGCCGAGGTTTCCGTCGACACGGAGCATCCCGGCGGGTATGCGGTGAACATCCCGCTGTCGGGTCGGATCGAATCCGTGACCGCCGGCGGTGACGTGATATCGGGTGTCGGGAAGGCGTCCGTGTTCCGGCCGGACACCCCGGCCGTGATCACCCGGTGGACCGCCGACTGCGAGATCGTCGGTGTCAAGGTGGACCGGGACTACCTGCACCGCGAGCTGGGGCGTGTCCTCGGCCGTCCCGACCGCCGACTGCCCGATCAGGTGGACCTGTCGACGGAGGCCGGGCAGACCTGGATGGCGTTGTTGCGCTCGATCGTCCAGCAGGCCCGGGGCGGCGAGGGGCTGTGGCAGACCCCGGTCGTCGCGGAGCAGTTGTCGGGGGCCATCACGGGCGCGTTCGTACTGGCGGCGATGCCCGACGACGCGGCCGCGGCCCCGCGGCCGCGGATCGTCAAGCGGGTCCTCGACCGGATCGACGACGACCCGTCCCTCGCCTGGACTGCGAGCGACATGGCCGAGGCCGCGGGTGTGAGTGTGCGCCGGTTGCAGGAGGGATTCCGGGAGTACCTGGGCATGTGCCCGCGGGACTACCTGCTAGACGTCCGGCTCTCACGCATCCACGACGACCTGGTGACCGGGGATCCGTCGGTCACGTCGGTGACCGACGTCGCCCTGCGCTGGGGTATTACCCACACCGGACGGTTTGCGGCGGCCTATCGACGCAAGTACGGGTACGCGCCCTCGGAGACGTTGCGTTCCTGATGTTCTCGTATCGGGTCATCCGCGGTGGCCGAGGTCGGCGCTGAGCGCGTCCGCGGCGGCGACGACGTGCTGTGCGGCCGCGTCGCGGAACTGTTCGGGGGTGTGTCGTCCGGAGGAGGTGGAGCACGCGGTGACGGCGACGACGGTTCCCGCCGCGTCCCGCACGGGGGCGGCGATCGAGATCAGGCCCTCCTCGAGTTCGGCTGCGGTCAGCGCGTAGCCCTGGTCGCGGACCCTGGCCAGCTCTGCGCGCAATTCGTCGGGCGTTCCGAGGGTTGCCGGCGCCAGCTTGTCGAATCGGGTTGTGGCGATCACCCGGTCGACGGTCTCGTCCGGCGCCCAGGCGAGCAGTGCACGCCCCATCGACGTCGCGTAGGCAGGCACGCGGGTGCCGACCGAGACGTTGATGCTCATGATCCGGCGCACGGGCACGCGGGCGGCGTACACCACGTCGCCCCCGTCGAGTACACCCAGCGAGGCGGATTCGCCTGTGCGCTCGGACAGTTGGACGAGCCGCGGCATCGCGGACTCGACGAGTGCGTGGGACGCGGAGTAGTGCTGGCCGATGCTGAGCACGCGGGGAGTGAGCGACCACCGGGTCCCGTTCGCGGCGACATAGCCGAGCTTCTGCAGGGTGAGCAGGATGCGGCGTACCGCCGGGCGGGACAGGTCGGTCTTGGCGGCGAGTTCGGCCAGCGACGGGGTGGGGTCCTGCTCGTCGAATGCGAGCAGGACGGCGAAGCCCCGTTCGATGCTCTGGATGAAATCCCGGTCTTCGTTCGGCATCTGATGCTCCTGGCTGCGGGTTCGGTGTGACTTCGAGGTCGGGTGTTGACAACGGCTGTGACTCGACGCACAGTATGGTGTGTACGCATTGCGACGTGCATGTACGCACAGCGTACAACTTCGGTGGGGGACGCGCCTGCCCCGCGTTCACCGCCGCCACAACTTTCTCGACCGTCACTGTTCGAGCCTCGACGAGGAGGACCCATGACCAGCACCGAAACGGCGACCGCGCACGCATCGGGTAATGCCGCCACCGACAAGTTCAAGTCCGAGCGCGTGTCGGCGGACACGTCGAAGGAGCGGGCGGCCGCGATCTACCGCGACGTGCTCGCGGCGTTCGGGGAGATCATCCACAAGCACGGTGTCACCTACGACGAGTACCGGGTGGTCAAGCAGTGGATCATCGACGTCGGCGAGTACGGCGAGGTGCCGCTGTGGCTGGACGTGTTCGTCGAACACGAGATCGAGGACGTCAACTACAGCCGCAACGGACTCGCCGGCACCAAGGGCAGCATCGAGGGCCCGTACTACGTCGCCGATGCGCCGCAGCTGCCGTCCACGTGCACGATGCCGATGACCGACAAGGACGCCGAGGCAACCCCGTTGGTGTTCTCCGGCCAGGTCACGGATCTGGCGGGCAACGGTCTCGCCGGCGCCACCGTCGAACTCTGGCACGCCGACGAGGACGGCTTCTACTCGCAGTTCGCGCCGAACCTGCCCGAGTGGAACCTGCGCGGCACCATCGTCTGTGATGGCGAGGGCCGTTACGAGATCACCACGCTGCAGCCCGCGCCGTACCAGATCCCGCACGACGGGCCGACGGGCTGGTTCATCGAGTCCTACGGCGGTCACCCGTGGCGTCCGGCCCACCTGCACCTGATGGTGAAGGCCCCCGGCAAGGAGACCATCACGACCCAGCTGTACTTCGCGGGCGGTCAGTGGCTCGAGAACGACGTCGCGACCGCGACCAAGCCGGAACTGATCCTCGATCCGAAGGCCGGGGACGACGGCAAGAACTACGTGACCTACAACTTCGCCCTCGACCCCCAGGCCTGAGTCGAAGCGAATGCCGGTGTCCCACTGGGGCGCCGGCATTCGGTGCTTCCCGATCCGATTGAGAGCTGTTCGATGCCCGACCCTGATCTCGCAATCGTCTCCGTCGAGACGACCATCATCGACGTGCCACTGGTGCGTCCGCACAAGTTCGCCACCACCACCGCGGAGAAGCAGTCGATTCTGCTGGTCGCGATCACCACTGCCGGCGGCGTCACCGGCCACGGTGAGGGCGTGGTGCCCGGTGGGCCCTGGTGGGGTGGTGAATCCGTAGAGACGATGAAGGTGATTGTCGACCGTTACATCGCGCCGTACATCATCGGGCGTGGTGTCGACGAGATCACCGGCATCATGGTGGATCTCGAGAAGATCGTCGCCAATGCCCGGTTCGCGAAGGCTGCCGTCGACGTCGCGCTGCACGACGCGTACGCCCGGCACCTCGGCGTGGGGGTGCACACGCTGCTCGGTGGCGCGTTCCGGACCGGCGTCGACGTCCGCTGGGCTCTCGGAGCCGCTCCGGTCGAGGAGATCCTCGAGGAGGTCGCGCACAGGATGGAGGCGCGCCTGAACTTCTCCTTCAAGCTCAAGATGGGTGCGCTGGACCCGGCCGTCGATACGGAGCGGGTGGTCTCGATCGCACAGTCGCTCAGCGGCAAGGCGGGCGTGAGCATCGACGTCAACGCGCGATGGGATCGGTTCACCGCGTTGCGTTTCGTGCCCGAACTCGTCGACGGCGGCGTCGAACTCGTCGAGCAACCCACCCCCGCCGAGCAGATCGAGGTGCTCGCCGAGCTCAACCACCTCGTCGCCGCACCGGTCATGGCCGACGAATCGGTGCACACGCCGCACGACGCCCTCGAGATCGCCCGCGCCGGTGCCGCCGACGTCATCGCCCTCAAGACAACGAAATGCGGTGGGCTGCAACGCAGCAAGGAGGTGGTCGCGGTCGCGAAGGCGGCCGGCATCCGTTGCCACGGCGCCACGTCCATCGAGGGGCCCATCGGCACCGCCGCGTCGATCCACTTCGCCTGCGCCGAACCGGGTATCAACTTCGGAACCGAACTGTTCGGCCCTCAGCTGTTCGCCGTCGAACTGCTGCAGACACCACTCGACTACTCCGCCGGCCAGGTCCACCTGCCATCCGGACCCGGGCTCGGCGTCGAACTGGACATGGACGTCGTCAGGCACCTCGCCCGCGACTGATCACACGCACGGAGAGCACGGAGAACGAGGAGAACTTCATGGCACTGTTCCACGTCCGGATGGACGTCGACATTCCCCGCGATCTGGATCCCGGGGTGCGCGACGAGACGATCGCGCGGGAGAAGGCGTATTCACAGGATCTCCAGCGTCAGGGCAAGTGGGCACATCTCTGGCGAATCGTCGGGCAGTACAGCAACATCAGCATCTTCGACGTGGACTCGGCCGACGAACTCCACGAGCTCCTGTGGAGCTTGCCGCTGTTCCCGTACATGACGATCGAGGTCACGCCGATGACGAAGCACGGCAGCTCGATCCGCTAGGAAGGCCTTCGCCAGATCCCGCCCGCACCGGGCGTGACGGCGTCGACCAGCGCCCACGCCTGCTCGACCGGGAGGTCGTGGACGACGTACTTGCCGGTGCCCGCGGGTGTCGCCGCGATCACGGTGGCGACGCCGGCGCGGCGCTGGAAGAACGTCTGGCGCACCGTCCAGCCGATGATGCCGGCGGCCTCGATGCTGTCGCGGCGGCGGTCCAGCGATCCGCTGCGGGTGATCAGCCAGCCGGGCAGCACCGCGTGCCCGAGTCCGCGGTAGCGGTCCCACGCGAGTCCCGCGCCTGCCAGCGCGAGCACGACGACGCCCGCCCACGCGGGCCACGGCACGTGACGGCCCGCGACGACGAATCCGGCGGCGATCAGCGCGGTGAGGGCGGCCGGCCACAGCGCGCGGGTGTAGCGGCGCCGATGCGCGGCCGGTCCGTGCGGGAGCAGCGCGACGTCCGCCTGCCGGTCGTCGCCGAGAACGGTCGCCATCACCCGCGTCGCGTCCGCCCGCGGGCTCTGCGGCAGCAGCAGTGACGACTCACGGTGTTCGGCGCTGACACCGGTCATGATCGCGTCGAGGGACGCCCCGCCGGCGACGCGAAGCAGCAGCGGCTCCTTGAGCGTCGTGCCGCGGAGCCGGGCCCGGTCCAGGGTGGTCTGCCGGGTGCGCAACAGTCCGTGACTGACGTGCAGCGTGCGGCCGTTGTGGGTGACGCTCATGCGGCCGTACACCACCAGATAGCGCCCGCACGCGAGGACGCTCGCGGCGACAAACAGGATCACCAGCCCGGCCAGGCCGAGTACGGCGAGGCCCAGTGCGCCGGCCTGTTCGGCGGAATCGAATCCGTCCGCGAGGGCGGGGGAGCGGGCGATCCGGTCGGCCAGCCCGTACTGGAACACGATGCCGACCAGCGCGCCGATCGCGATCAGCCCGGTCACCGAGAACGGCGCGTACCGCACCCATGACGGCGACCAGTGCCCGATCTCGACGCCCGGCCTCCCGGGCGGTGCGGTGTCCGAGGCAGCATCGGTGCCCGCCTCGGGCCGGAGCTCCCGGTGTCCGGCGAGCAGCGCCGCGCGCAGGTCCGGGACGAGGGTGGCGTCGAGCGCATTGAGTTCGAACCTGCTCTCGCCGCGCTGCGCCTGCTGGCCGGTGCCGATCCGGAGCACCGCCAGCCCGAGGAGCCGGTGCAGCACCCCGGCCTCGACGTCGACGGAGCGGATGCGGGTGCGCGGCACCGACAGGACCTTCTTCTCGAAGACGCCGTGCCGCAGCTGCACGTGGACCGGACCGATGCGGTAGGTGGTGGTGAACCAGCGGAGCACGCCGTAGACGACGAGGACGGCGACGGCGACCAGCCCCCAGTAGTGGTTGCCGTTCCGGCTGCCGACGATCCACGACACCGCGATCACGGGGAGCAGTTTGAGGACCTCGTTGACCGGGTGGACGAGCAGCATCCGCTTGTCGAGGCGCAGCCACGGCTGTTCCTCCTCGGCGGCCAGGGCGGCGTCACCGGACTGTTCGAGGGGCACGCTCACGTCGCATCCCCGGCGTTGCGGGCGGCGATCTCGGTGAGGTGTTCGACGGTGCGGTCGGCGACGTCGAGGTCGAGTGCGGTGATCTTCACGGCGCCGGCCGACGACGCCGTGGTGACGGTGACCGTCGCGAGGCCGAAGAATCGGTCCAGCGGTCCGCGTTCGGTGTCGACGGTCTGGACGCGGGTGATGGGTGCGATCCGGCGCTCCTGGTTGAACCAACCGGTGCGTGTGTAGACGGCGTCGTCGCTGATCTCCCAGCGGTGCACGCGGTAGCRCCACCGCGGCACGACCACGATGTCGACGACCGCGACGACCGCGGTGAGCGCGAAGACCAGCACGTGCGGCCACGTGGTCCAGCGTCCGTCGACGACCGCCCACACGACCTGCGCGACGAACACCGGCAGCCAGATCAGGGTGGCCGTCGTCGCCCACAGTCGCGGGGCGCGGACGCTGGGGCGCCACTTCGGTTCGGCCATCGTCACCGTTCGCTCGAACGGTGCGGGGTCGGGAGGGAAGCTCACGATCTCATCCTGCCCGAGTCGACGTCCCGCGTCCTATGGTGGAGGTGGCCGCGAGTGTCTGCCGAGACGGAAGGTGGTCGTCATGCAACGATCCGGAACCGACAACACCCGGGACGCCGAGGGCTCCGAGGAGGCCGAGGACGTCGTCCGCCCGACGGACGTGCCCGAAGCCGATCTGGTGGAGCAGATGACCCCGGCCGAAGGCGACGACGAACGCGAGGATTCGGACCGGATCGAGCCGCCGCTGGAAGTGAACGAGGCGGACGCGGCCGAGCAGCGCCGCAGCGTCCCCGTCGACGAGGACTATCCCCGCGGCTGAGCGGATCGACCGGGACCCGCGGTGGCAGGTACCGGGGCGGGTGACGCATGATCGACGGGTGACCCACTCAGGCGATGACACCGACCGGTCCACGATCCTGCCGATCCCGTCGGTACCGCGGCCCCCGGTGAAGACCGAAGCGCCGTCCGCGAGTGCGATGCGGCGGGTACTGCGTCGCGCCCGGGACGGGTCCACCCTCAACGTCGACGAGGCGACCACCCTGCTGCACGCGCGTGGCACGGACCTCGAGGACCTGTGCGCGTCGGCGGCGAAGGTGCGTGACGCGGGACTGGTCGCGGCGGGCCGTCCGGGGACCGTGACGTATTCGCGGAAGGTCTTCATCCCCCTCACCCGCCTGTGCCGCGACAAGTGCCACTACTGCACGTTCGTGACGGTCCCGGGCAAGCTGCGGGCCGAGGGTCACAGCGTGTACCTGGAACCGGACGAGGTGCTCGAGATCGCGCGGCAGGGCGCCGAGATGGGCTGCAAGGAAGCCCTGTTCACGCTCGGGGATCGCCCGGAGGACCGGTGGCCCGAGGCCGAGCAGTGGCTCGACGAGCGGGGCTACGATTCCACACTGGACTACGTGCGCGCGATGTCGATCCGGGTGCTCGAGGAGACCGGTCTGCTGCCGCACCTCAACCCCGGCGTGATGAGCTGGGAGGAGATGTCCCGGCTCAAGCCGGTGGCGCCGTCGATGGGGATGATGCTCGAGACCACCTCGAAGCGTCTGTTCACCGACAAGGGCGAGTGCCACTACGGCAGCCCCGACAAGGACCCCGACGTCCGTCTGCGCACACTGACCGAGGCGGGCCGACTCTCGATACCGTTCACGACCGGGATTCTCGTCGGCATCGGCGAGACGCCGGCCGAGCGTGCCGACTCCATCATGGCGATCCGAAAGGTGCACAAGGCTTTCGGTCACGTGCAGGAAGTGATCGTGCAGAACTTCCTCGCCAAGCCGGATACCGCGATGCGGGATGCGCCCGACGCGAACCTCGAGGAATTCCTGGCGACCATCGCGGTGACCCGGCTGCTGCTGGGCCCGGGTATGCGGATCCAGTCGCCGCCCAACCTCGTCTCGCACGCCGAGTGCCTCGCGCTGATCGGCGCCGGCGTCGACGACTGGGGCGGCGTCTCGCCGCTCACCCCGGACCACGTCAACCCGGAGCGGCCGTGGCCCAACCTGGACACCCTTGCCGAGATCACGGCGCAGGCCGGGTTCACGCTCACCGAGCGGACCGCCGCGCAGCCGCAGTACGTGCTGGCCGGACACCCGTGGATCGACCCGCGGATCGGCGCACACGTGCGGGCGCTGGCGGACCCCGAGACGGGTCTCGCGCGGGAGGGCGTGAAGCCGGCCGGGTTGCCGTGGCAGGAACCGGACGAGGAATGGGTGTCGACCGGTCGTGTCGACCTCAACACCGAGATCGACACGCAGGGCCGCAACACCGAGACCCGCTCCGATCTGGGCAGCGCGTTCGGCGACTGGGAGACGGTCCGGGAGCAGGTGCTGGAACTGGGCCGCGCCGCGCCGACCCGGGTGGACACCGACGTTCTGTCGGCGCTACGCAGCGCCGAGCGCGATCCCGCCGGCCTCAGCGACGACGAGTACCTCGCGCTGGCGACGGCGGACGGTGACGGGCTCGAGGCCGTCGTCGCGCTCGCGGACGCGCTGCGCAGGGAGGCCGTCGGCGACAACGTCACGTACGTGGTGAACCGGAACATCAACTTCACCAACATCTGCTACACCGGCTGCCGGTTCTGCGCGTTCGCGCAGCGCAAGGGTGACGCGGACGCGTTCACGCTGTCGGCCGAGGAAGTGGCCGACCGGGCATGGGAGGCGCACGTCGCCGGTGCGACCGAGGTGTGCATGCAGGGCGGCATCGACCCCGAACTGCCGGTCACCGGGTACGCCGATCTGGTGCGGGCGGTCAAGCGCCGGGTGCCGTCGATGCACGTCCACGCCTTCAGCCCGATGGAGATCGTCAACGGCGCTTCCCGTGGTGGGCAGAGCATCCGGGACTGGCTCACCGAACTGCGCGCGGCCGGACTGGACACGATTCCCGGCACGGCCGCCGAGATCCTCGACGACGAGGTCCGCTGGGTGCTCACCAAGGGCAAGCTGCCGACGTCGGCGTGGATCGACGTGATCACCACCGCCCACGAGGTGGGCCTGCGATCGAGTTCGACGATGATGTACGGCCACGTCGACAGCCCCAAGCATTGGGTGGGGCACCTGAACGTGATCCGTGGAATCCAGGACAGGACAGGCGGATTCACCGAGTTCGTGCTGCTGCCGTTCGTGCACCAGAGCGCGCCTCTGTACCTCGCGGGCGCGTCCCGGCCGGGCCCGACGCAGCGGGACAACCGGGCCGCGCACGCGCTGTCGCGGATCATGCTGCACGGGCGGATCCCCAACATCCAGACCAGCTGGGTGAAGCTGGGTATCGCCGGCACGCAGGCGATGCTGCAGGGCGGTGCGAACGATCTCGGTGGCACGTTGATGGAGGAGACCATCTCCCGGATGGCCGGTTCGCAGCACGGATCGGAGAAGACCGTCGAGGAGCTGCGGGCCATCGCCGAGGGGATCGGACGTCCCGCCCGCGAGCGGACCACGGGCTACGCGTTGCGCGAGCACGCGCCGGCCCTTCCGTTGATCTGAGTGCCGCGATGAGCGACGACAGCCGCCCGAGCGACCGGACCGTGGCGGTCCTGCTCGACCAGGCGGCGTGGGGCATCAGCCCCATGCTCGACGTGCTGCACCTCGATCCGCTCGGCATCAAGGCCCGCACGTTCGAGCCGCCGAGCGCGGCCGACCGGGCCCTGGCCGAGAAGGTGCTCGACGCCGCGGCGTGGGTGCTGGACGAGCTGACGGTGCCCGGCACCGCGGCCTGGGAACGGTCGAGCGCGGCGGACCGGGCCGACTGGTGGGTGACGCGGCTCGGTGCGCTCAACACCGTCGCGGTCGCGTTCCCCAGCGTTCTCGGTGCGCTGGTCGGCCGGCTGCCGATCCAGGACCTGCTCGGCTTCGCGAACCAGGCGCTGGTGTTGGTGGCGGTGGCGCGCGAGTACGGCGTCGAGGACCGGGCACGGCAGGTGGATCTGCTCGCGGCGGTGCTGTGCCGACGCGAGCTCGATGCCCGGCCGATCCTCGAGTGTTCCTCCCGCCACGAGGATGCCGAGCGTGACCACACTGCGGGATGGCGACCGTTCGCGGTGGTCGGATCGATGTGGCGTACGGCACACACGGTTCGCGGGCTGCTGTCCGAGATCGAGCGGCGGCCGCGCGGCAGTGGGCCGTACCGCGTCCTCGGTCGGCTCCCGGTGGTGGGTGCGCTCGCCGAATACCTGGGTGAACGCGGCGCGCTCGCGGAGGTCGCGAGCGAGGTGCGGGACCGGATCGACGCGGGTCGGCCCGCCGCCCGCGCGGTTCGCTGAGGCGACCCTTACCTGACTGTTGCGGTCGGGGAGATTCATACTGGACACTCCGGAAGTTCGTCGGGTCGAGGACCCGACCAGCCGGGTCGTCGAGGCGCCTCGGCGCCCGGGTCAGAAAGGCAGGGAGAGCAGCAGTGACCTACACGATTGCCGAACCGTGCGTCGATGTGCTGGACAAGGCATGTATCGAGGAGTGCCCGGTCGACTGCATCTACGAGGGTGGTCGCATGCTCTACATCCATCCGGACGAGTGTGTGGACTGCGGTGCGTGTGAGCCGGTGTGCCCCGTCGAGGCCATCTTCTACGAGGACGACGTGCCGGATCAGTGGACCGGATACGTGAGCGCGAACGTCGACTTCTTCGACGATCTCGGTTCGCCGGGCGGTGCCGCGAAGCTCGGCAAGGTCGACTTCGACCCGCCGCTGATCAAGGCGCTGCCCCCCATGGGCGAGGAATAGGTCGAGGAAGAGCGTTGCCCCGTAACCCGGTAGCCAAGTCCCTGCCCGATTTCCCGTGGGATTCCCTCGCGTCCGCGAAGGAGAAGGCGCAGTCGCATCCCGACGGCATTGTGAACCTGTCCGTGGGAACCCCGGTCGATCCGGTGGCTCCGGCCATCCAGGCCGCATTGTCGTCGGTGGCGGCCGAGCCCGGCTACCCGACCACGCACGGCACCGACGCGCTGCGCGAGGCCACGGCCGCGTCGGTGGCCCGCCGCTACGGGATGACCGGAGTGGATCCGGCGGCGATCCTGCCGGTGATCGGCACCAAGGAAGCCATCGCGTGGCTGCCGCGCCTGCTCGGTCTCGGGGCCGGCGACCTCGTGGTGATCCCCGAGGTCGCCTACCCGACGTACGAGGTGGGCGCGCTGCTCGCC
>NZ_JBFRDL010000042.1:0-43731 GCF_052113525.1 Rhodococcus sp. TAF43 | reverse complement strand
ACCTACGCGAACGCCGACGAGACCCTCGCCGAGCTCGGTTACGCCCCGAACCGTCGCCCCGGCCAGGTCGGCTTCACCCAGCACGCCTGACAATTCAGCAGCGGAAGCCTTCGTTGGGCAGGACGCGGCGTGTATCCCCGCCTCCGCCAACTTCAGCAATCAGAGGACTTTAGATGAGCACATTCCGCACGCGTGCGGCCAAGACGGTTGCGATCGCCGCAACCGCTGTCGGCGCGATCACCCTGGGAGCATGTGGCGGGAACACTTCGGCCGCAGACGGTTCCGTGATGAAGGTCGGCGTCACCCAGGGTGTGCCTGGCGACCTGATCGCGGTCGTCGCCGAGAATGAGGGGTTCTTCGACAAGCGTGGCGTCAATGTCGAGTTGATGCCCCCGTCGTTGACCACCGCGCAGTCCGCCGCCGTCATCTCCAATGACCTCACGGTCGGCACCATGGTGCCCGGCACGCTGTGGCCGGCGGTCGACAAGGGCGCCTGCGTGAAGGCGCTCGGCTCCACCCTGGGCAACACGCTGGATGTCATCGCGCAGCCCGGCACGGAGATCAAGGGCGACCCCACCGATCCCGACACCACCATGAAGAGCCTCCAGGGCAAGACCATTGGCGTCACCTCCCGCGGCTCCGGCATGGAGCTGTGGATCACCGAGCTGCTGAACGAGGCGGGCCTGGACCCCGCGAAGGATGTCACGTTCGTGGCCGTCGGCGCGCCCGCGACCGCCATCCAGGCCTTCAACGCCAAGCAGGTCGACGCCATGTACTACGGCCCGACGATGGAGGAGCAGCTGCCCCCGTCGAAGGTCACCCGCGTCACCGACATCGTCGGCCGGGACGGCAACGCACTCTCGCCGCTGGTCCAGGGTTATCCGTCCGCGTCGTGCGACACGATCGAGCAGCGCCCCAACGACGTGCTGAACTACTGCAAGGCCATGTGGGACGCCTACGACTACTCGCGGGACCCGCAGAACGCGGCGACGATGGCCAAGTGGCTCGGTGAGCTCGTCGGCGTCTCGCCCGAGGGTGCGCCCGCGCTGTGGGAGTCCATCAAGGACGTCTACCTGCCCTTCACCATCACCGAGGATTCCTGGGCGGCGCAGGCGCCGCTGGCAGGCTCGCCTGCTCCCCAGGTGCCGGACTTTGCCGACACCGTCCACGCGCCGTGTGCAGGCGGCGATCCGCGATGAGTGTGACCTCGACAACCCCCACCGCGGCCGCCGGCGCGGCCGTGACGGCGGGCGGCAAACGTGCCGCCGATGCCAAGAAAAAGAAGAAGGTCGTTGTCGGCGCGACCGGTGTGAAGGCCAAGCTGTCGGGCGGGCCGCTGCTGGCGGTGCAGATCCTGCTCCTGGCCGCGCTGCTGGGACTGTGGCAGCTCAGCTACAACTTCGCCGGCAGCAACAAGCTGGTGGTCTCGAACCCGCAGCTGGTGTGGAAGGCGTTCGTGGCCTGGCAGGACAAGGGCACCTTCTGGCCGGATCTGTGGTCGACGGTGTCGGCGGCGTTGATCGCGCTGGTCGCCAGTGCCGTGATCGGCATCGCCGTGGGCATCGGCCTGGCGCTGTCCCCGAGTGTGGAGGCGGTGGTCTCCCCGTTCCTGGACGCGATCAACGCCATGCCGCGCATCGCGCTGGCCCCGGTGTTCGTGATCTATTTCGGCATCGGGTCGACGTCGAAGATCGTGCTGGCCTTCACGCTGGTGGTGTTCATCATCACCATCAACACCCGTGCGGGTGTCGCCAGCGCTGACCCGGAGTTGCTGCGACTGTCGGTGGTGATGGGCGCGAACAAGTGGCAGCGCTTCTACAAGGTGCTGCTGCCGGTGGCGGTTCCCTCGATCTTCGCGGGCCTGCGACTGGGCCTGATCTACTCGCTGCTCGGCGTGGTCGGCGCGGAGCTGATCGCGTCCACGGCCGGCCTGGGCCAGCAGATCTCCGCGTCCTCGGCCGCGTTCGACCTCGGCACCGTCTATGCGGCGCTGATCGTGCTGGCGATCATCGCGGCGGCGTTCAATGCGGCGTCGGGCCGGATCGAAAAGGCGATTCTCCGTTGGCAACCCCCTCAGGACTCATGATGACGCATACGGACGTGACGACAACGGGCGCCGCCGGCGCCACCACCATCGAGGATCCGGCCTTCGAGATCCGCTCCGCGACACTGGATTACACCCCGCCGGGTGCGACCACCTACTCGGGTGTTCGGGACCTGTCGATCATCGGCAAGCGGGGCGAGCTGCTGGTCTTGGTCGGGCACAGCGGCTGCGGCAAGACCACCGCGCTGAACCTGATGGGCGGACTGATCCAGCCGACCACCGGTTCGGTGTCGGTGCTGGGCACCAGCCCGGCCCAGGCGCGCTCGCAGATGGGCTACATGTTCGCCCGCGACGCGCTCTACCCGTGGCGGACTGCGCTGCGCAACGTCGAGCTGGGCATGGAGATCGCGCACGTCGACAAGACCGAGCGGCGCGAACGCGCGATGGACATGCTGCGCAGAGTCGGCCTCGAGTCGGCGGCCGACCGCTACCCCTGGCAGCTGTCACRGGGCATGCGCCAGCGGGTCGCCCTGGCCCGGACCTGGGTGATGAAACCCGCCCTGATCCTGATGGACGAGCCGTTCTCCGCCCTCGACGCGCAGACACGTGACGTGGTGCGCGACGAATTCCTCAACGTGTGGAGCCAGGAACGACAGACCGTTGTGTTCGTCACCCACGACCTCAACGAGGCGCTGCTGATCGCCGATCGCGTCGTCGCGATGCGTGAAGGTCGCATCGTGATCGACACGAAGGTAGAACTCGACCGGCCCCGCGACACCATCGACACCGAGAGCTCCGCCGAGTACCGGGACATGCTCGCCGAACTGCGCGAAACGCTCAATCAGCACTGACCGCAACACACACCCCGGACAGCAACAGGGGCCGGCCCGGACAACGGGCCGGCCCCTGTCTCAGTCCCGACCGGAATCCTCGGACGGCAGATTCGGGCCATGCCGCATCCGCGCCGCGGGGTGCGCGCGGGCCACCCCTGGGGGCCCTTGTTCCCGATGCCGTCGGGGCGCAGGCTCGAACCATGACTGAATCACTGGTAGCGAAGGAAGCAGACCGCGTGCTCAAGGCCAAACATCGTGCAATGTGGGCGTCGGGCGACTATCCGGCGGTCGCGGCGGACGTGATCCCTGATCTGGGGGCAGTGCTGGTCCGGGCGTGCGGCGTGCGCAGCGGGCAGCGGGTCCTCGACGTCGGTGCGGGTACCGGCAATGTCGCGATTCCCGCCGCGCTGACCGGCGCCGACGTCGTGGCATCCGATCTGACCCCCGAACTGTTCGACGCGGGCCGCGAGCTGGCCGCCAAGCGCGGTGCCCAACTCGAGTGGCGCGCCGGCGACGCGGAGGCGTTGCCGTTCCCGGACGACGAGTTCGACGTCGTGACGTCGTGCCTCGGGGTGATGTTCGCGCCGCACCACCAGAACAGCGCCGACGAGTTGATCCGGGTGTGTCGGCCCGGCGGCACGATCGGGCTGCTCAGCTGGACGCCCGCCGGATTCATCGGCCGGATGTTCGCGGCCATGAAGCCGTATGCGCCGCCGCCACCGCCCGGCGCGCAGCCGCCGCCGCTGTGGGGCGACGAAACTCACGTCCGCAAGCTTCTCGGGGACCGGGTCACCGACGTCGTCGCGCACCAGGACACCGTCCGGGTCGACCACTTCGATGGTCCCGAGGCGTTCCGGGACTACTTCAAGGCCAACTACGGTCCCACGATCGCGGTGTACAAGGCGATATCGGGCGAGCCCGACAAGGTCGCCGCGCTGGATCGCGATCTCGTGGACCTGGCCCGACAGTTCGACGTCGGCGCGGGTGCGTTCGCGATGGACTGGGAGTATCTGCTGCTCACCGCGGTCGAGCGCGCGTAACTCACCCGCGGAGCTGTGACAGTATGGCCAGGTGAGTGACCCCGTGCCTGGCCAGACGAACGACGCAGTGCCCACCCCGCCCGATCCGTTCTTCACGGTGGRCACTCGCCTGCCCGACAAGCTGGGCCGCACCGGCACCATCCACACCCCGCACGGCGACATCCAGACCCCGGCGTTCATCGCGGTCGGCACCAAGGCCACCGTCAAGGCCGTGCTGCCCGAGGCCATCAAGGACCTCGGTGCGCAGGCGGTGCTCGCCAACGCCTACCACCTGTACCTGCAGCCCGGCCCCGACATCGTCGACGAGGCCGGCGGGCTCGGGAAGTTCATGAACTGGGACGGCCCGACGTTCACCGACAGTGGCGGCTTCCAGGTGATGTCCCTCGGTGTCGGCTTCAAGAAGGTGCTGGCGATGGAGGCCGTCGGTGTGCAGTCCGACGACGTCATCGCGGCCGGCAAGGAGCGTCTGGCGCACGTCGACGACGACGGCGTGACGTTCAAGTCGCACCTCGACGGCTCGGCGCACCGGTTCACCCCCGAGGTGTCGATGCAGATCCAGCACCAGTTGGGCGCCGACATCATGTTCGCGTTCGACGAGCTGACGACGCTGCTGAACACCCGCGGCTACCAGGAGCAGTCGGTCGAGCGCACACAGGCGTGGGCGGTGCGGTGCATCGCCGAGCACGAGAAGCTCACCGCCGAGCGCGCGCACCGGCCGTACCAGGCTTTGTTCGGTGTGGTGCAGGGTGCGCAGTACGAGGACCTGCGCCGCCAGGCCGCCCGCGGGCTCGAGTCCATCACCGGTGTGAGCGGGCGCGGTTTCGACGGCTACGGCATCGGCGGCGCGCTCGAGAAGCAGAATCTCGGCACCATCGTGCGCTGGGTCAACGAGGAACTGCCCGAGCACAAGCCGCGGCACATGCTCGGCATCAGCGAGCCCGACGACATGTTCGTCGCGATCGAGAACGGCGCCGACACGTTCGACTGCGTCAACCCTTCCCGCGTCGCCCGCAACGCCGCGATCTACCACCCGGACGGCCGCTTCAACATCAACACGGCGCGGTTCCGTCGCGACTTCACCCCGATCGACGACGAGTGCGACTGCTACACGTGCGCCAACTACACGCGCGCGTACATCCACCACCTGTTCAAGGCGAAGGAGATGCTGGCCTCGACGCTCTGCACCATCCACAACGAGCGGTTCACCGTGCGGCTCGTCGATCGGATCCGGGAGAGCATCGAGGGCGGCTACTTCGAGGAGTACAAGCGCGAGATGCTGGGCCGGTTCTACGGCAGCAAGCCGTCGTCCACCGGCGCGTAGGTCGGTTCGCGCTTCTTCACGAACGCGATCACGCGGTACGTCACGGGCATCACGACGATCTCGACGAGGGTCTTCCACACGAAGCCGACGATCACGTAGTTGATGAAGTCGTCCCACGTGGAGATGCCGATCGCTCCGGCCGCGATGGAGCAGAAGATGACCGTGTCGGCGAACTCGCCCACCACCGTCGAACCGATCAGCCGCGCCCACAGGTGCTGCTCCCGGGTGCGTTCCTTGATGAGCACGAGGACGGCGGAATTGAGCAACTGCCCGACGAGGTAGCCGGCGAGCCCGGCGATCAGCAGCCGCGGCACCACGCCGACGACGGCGTCGAACGCGGCCTGGTTCTCGTAGAAGTCGGCCGCTGGCAGCTGCTGGGTGATCCAGAAGCTCAGCGCCGCCAGCAGCAGCGCACCGAAGCCCATGTAGATCGCGCGGCGGGTGGCCTTGAAGCCGTACACCTCGCTCAGGACGTCGCCGAGGACGTACGCGAGCGGGAACAGGAAGAACCCGCCGTCGGTGATGATCGGCAGGACCTGGAACGGGCCGAACGTAACGTCCTGATCCACGAAGAACGCGACCCCCTTGGTCGCGCAGATATTCGAGATCAACAGAGTCATCGTGAACAACGCCACGATGGTGGCGTAGTAACCGCGGCTGACGTGGGCAAATGCCGCTGGTTCGGAAAGGGTGGATCGGGACTGCACTGGCTCTGTCACCGCGCCATCCAAACATTAGGCGTGGTGTGACGGCGATCCGCACCCCGAGTCCGCCCGTTTTGCGCACTTACCGCCCCGGCGAGGCTGGTCTCCCCGGGGCGGTAAGTGCGCGGCGCACAGGGCTGCGGTCAGCGGCGCTTGATTTCCTTGACGTCCTCGGAAATCTTGATCACCGCGACGTAGAACTCGAGACTGATGCGGGCGAGCGCGAGCATCACGATGAAGAACAGGGAACCACCGAGCAACGCCACGAGTCCGATAGCTGGGCTCTCGGAGGCGAATCCAGCGATCGTCCAGACGACGACCATCAGCCCGAGGGCGATGGTCACCAGAATGTAGACGACCTTGACGACCTTCGGCGTGACGTAGCTGTTGAAGTTGTAGTCGAACAGCGCGGAGAAGAAGCTGGTCGGGGGCGGTCCAAGGGGCGGGCCCTGCGGTGCCGGGGGTGCCGGCGCGAATCCGCCGAACCCGGCTCCGGGCGGCTGTCCGGGGTAGCCGGGTCCGGGGTAGCCGGGTCCGGGGTAGCCCGGACCGGACGGCGGTGTGCCGCCGGGCGGCGGCATGGGCGGGCCGCCGAAGCCGCCGGAGTTGTTCGGATCGTGAGTGTCGCCGGTATTCATGTTTCCCCTCGTCGTTCATGTCAGGCATCGAGCATCAACACAATACGGCGAGGTTGGTTTTATATGGTCAGGGTGCTACGCGTCCTCCGACCGTTACGCGGTATGCGTATGTCGACGCGATGATCGTCATCGGGACGGTCACGAGCAGGCCGACCAGGAAGAGGAGCGCGCCGAGGATGTTCAGGAAGAACAGCGTGATCGCCAGGAGCAGCAGAGGGGCCCAGTTCGACGAGATCGCCCGGAAGCTGGATTTGATCGCGGTGATCGCATCCTGATCCTGGTCGACGACGAACTCGAGTGTCCACCACGTCAGGAACGCGATGATGATGCCCGGGATGACCAGGAGGACTAGGCCGATGCTCGTCATCAGGCCCACCAGGAAACTGGCGATGATGATCGCGCCTACGTTCTTGAACTCGAAGAACGATCCGAAGGCAGGACGGCGTCCGTCGGTCTCGTGCAGCGCGCCGCGGATGAGGGCGGCCGAGATCAGGTAGCCGACGATCGTGGTGACGATGTTGCCGATGATCTGCCACACGCTGAACGACGACGAGGCCAGGTCGCTGAAGTTGTCGTACTCACGGTCGCCGCCGAAGCTGAACGGCAGCGACACCAGGATGGTGATCAAGAAGGCCACGACCAGGATCGCGATCCAGACACCGGGATTGGCCTTGAACTTGTTCCAGCCGTACGAGAGGGCGGCGCCGACGCTCACCTCGCTGGGCGGCGGTCCCGCAGGCTGCTGTCCATACCCGGAGTCGTAGGCCGGCGGAGGCGGCGGGTACCCGCCGGGCGGCGGCGGATAGCCACCAGCGGGCGGCGGGTAGCCGCCCTGCGGAGGTGGGTAGTTCCCGGGCGGGGGCGGATAACTACCCGGAGGAGGTGGGTAGTTCCCGGGCGGCGGCGGGGGAGGCGTGCCACCGGGCGGCGGTGGGTAGTTGCCCGGGGGAGGCGGGGGCGTTCCGCCCTGCCCCGGCTCGTTGTTGCCGCCCTCGGGCGTCTGATTCGGGTCGTGTCCACCTGTCGTCATGCCTGCACCTCGGTCTCCGTCGGGTGTAGCTCACGCTGTCGATAGCACTTTCTGGCTGAACCCTACGTGGCGAACGGCCGGTTTGCGCGCGCTACGAGTGGCCAGATCCACCGCCGAAAACCCACGGATCCTGCGGAAGCTGGTTCGGATCCCACCGATCGAGGAGCAGCGCGAGGGTCACCGGTTCGGCGTCCGCCGCCATTCCCAGCGACCGAGCGAGCATGCTGAGCACGTCTCGGGGCGTGTGGCCCAGACCCGCCTGGTCTGCGAGGGTGACGGCGCCGTCGCGCTTGGCCAGGCGCTTCCCTTCCGCGTTCAGCGCCAACGGCACGTGGGCGTACGCGGGTGCGGGCAGGCCCAGGAGGCCCGCGAGGTACGCCTGCCGCGGCGCCGACGACAGCAGGTCGTCGCCGCGCACCACCTGGTCGATGCCCTGCGCGGCGTCGTCGACCACCACCGCGAGGTTGTAGGCGGGGACGCCGTCGCCGCGCCGGAGGACGAGGTCGTCGACCGTCCCGGTGTAGGTGCCGTGCAGGACGTCCTCCACCGTGAACGAATCGGTGCCGGCCCGCAGCCGCAGCGCCGGCGGCCGTCCCGTCGCCCGCCGCTCGTCGCGTTCGGACGGACTCAGGTCGCGGCACGTTCCGGGATAGGCGCCGGCGGGTGCGTGCGGAGCCGAGGCCGCCTTCAGGATCTCCTTGCGAGTGCAGAAACACTCGTAGGTCAGTCCGGCGCGCTGCAGTCGGGCGATCGCGGCGTCGTACAGCGGCAGCCGCGAGGACTGGTGGACGACGTCGCCGTCCCAGTCCAGGCCCAGTGCCGCGAGATCGTCGAGCTGGCGTTCCTCGGCGCCCGGTCGCACCCGGTCCAGGTCCTCGACCCGGACCAGGAAGCGGCGCCCCGTGGACCGCGCGAACAGCCAGGCCAGCAGCGCGGTTCGCAGGTTGCCCAGATGCAGGTCGCCGGAGGGGGAGGGGGCGAATCGTCCCGCATGCGTTGATCCGTCGACCTCGTTCGGCATTGCTGCAGCTTATCGAGGTGGGTGCGACTGTTCGGGACTCGGTCCGGGGCCGCCGGATCCGTAGCCAAGCGCGGGTGGAAGGCGTAGCGTCCACAGTGCTGAGCTTGTGCCGGTTGCCGCCTGCCGATCAGATGTTCCGAGCAGACCGTGACCGGTCACGCTTCGACGAGGAGTGCGCCTCGATGGCGGGGCCCGCGGTCAGGAGGAGCGGTGGCAACCGTCGCGTCGAAACCTGTTGCGGTTCGGCCGTATCCGGCCAGGTTCGCCCGCAAGGGCGCGTTGATCTATCGCGTGATCACCACGACGGATCCCAAGGTGCTCGGGATCATGTACCTGATCACGTCGTTCGCCTTCTTCATGTTCGGGGGTCTGCTGGCCCTGTTGATGCGTGCCGAACTCGCCGTGCCGGGCCTGCAGTTCCTCTCGAACGAGCAGTACAACCAGCTGTTCACGATGCACGGCACGATCATGCTGTTGCTGTACGCGACGCCGATCGTGTTCGGTTTCGCGAACTACATTCTGCCGCTGCAGATCGGCGCCCCGGATGTCGCCTTCCCGCGGCTGAACGCGTTCAGCTACTGGGCGTATCTGTTCGGTGGCATCATCGCGTCGGCCGGGTTCATCACCCCCGGCGGTGCGGCGGACTTCGGGTGGACGGCGTACTCGCCGCTCACCGACTACCTGCACGCGCCCGGGATGGGCGCGAACCTGTGGATCATGGGCCTGGCGCTCAGCGGTCTCGGCACGATCCTCGGTGCGGTCAACATGATCACCACGGTGATCTGTCTGCGTGCCCCCGGCATGACGATGTTCCGGATGCCGATCTTCACGTGGAACATCTTCATCACCAGCATCCTGATCCTGGTGGCCTTCCCGATCCTCACCTCGGCGCTGATGGGCCTGTTCGCGGATCGCGTGGTGGGTGCGCATGTGTACGACCCCGCGACCGGCGGTGTTCTGTTGTGGCAGCATCTGTTCTGGTTCTTCGGTCACCCCGAGGTGTACATCGTCGCGCTGCCGTTCTTCGGCATCATCTCCGAGATCCTGCCGGTTTTCTCGCGCAAGCCGATCTTCGGTTACACGGGACTGGTCTACGCAACGATCGCGATTTCCGCTCTGTCCGTTGCGGTGTGGGCGCACCACATGTATGCGACGGGTGCCGTGCTGCTGCCGTTCTTCTCGTTCATGACATTCCTCATCGCGGTGCCGACCGGCGTGAAGTTCTTCAACTGGATCGGCACGATGTGGCGGGGCCAGTTGACGTTCGAATCCGCCATGCTGTTCTCGATCGGGTTCATCGTCACGTTCCTGTTCGGTGGTCTGTCGGGAGTCCTGCTCGCGAGCCCGCCGATCGACTTCCACGTCACCGACTCGTATTTCGTGATCGCGCACTTCCACTACGTCCTGTTCGGCACGATCGTGTTCGCCACGTATGCCGGCATCTACTTCTGGTTCCCCAAGATGACGGGCCGGTTCCTCGACGAGCGACTGGGGAGGTGGCACTTCTGGCTGACGTTCATCGGCTTCCACACCACGTTCCTCGTGCAGCACTGGCTCGGCGCAGAAGGCATGCCGCGCCGGTACGCCGACTATCTGCCGTCCGACGGTTTCACCGTGCTGAACTCGGTGTCGACGGTCGGTTCGTTCATCCTGGGTGCGTCGACCCTGCCGTTCCTGTGGAACGTCTTCAAGAGCTTCCGCTACGGCACGATCGCCACAGCCGACGACCCGTGGGGTTACGGCAACTCCCTGGAGTGGGCCACGACGTGCCCGCCGCCGCGGCACAACTTCACCGAGCTGCCCCGAATCCGTTCGGAGCGGCCCGCATTCGAGTTGCACTACCCGCACATGGTGGAACGGCTACGGGCGGAGGCCCACGTGGGTCCGGGCAGCGCCGGCCGCGCGGTGACGGCGGTGATCGAGAGCAGTGATCGGGAGGCGGACAGCGACCGTGAGCCGCCGCCCGAGGAAGAACGACACGACCCCGACCGGCACCGCGACGACATATGACGCCGCCGCGGCGGACGGTTCACTCAGGCCTTGCGCCCCAGGGCCGCGAGGCTGCGCGTCTGCCGATCGGCGTCCGCGGGCACCTCGACGGCCGGGCCGCAAACACCGTCCATGTGCAGCGAGTCGCCGAGTTGCGCGATGATCGCGTCGACCATGTCGAGGTCCCGCTCCGGAATCGTCGTGTCCAGATCTGCCGCGCGGGCGATGTCCCAGCCGTGAACGACGAGGTCGAAGCAGTAGAAGGTGCGGATCGTCGAGGCCAGATCGGTGCGCCCGAAGTGGCCGTCGTATTCGAGCGCCGCCTTCGCGGGATCGTCGAGGATCGCCTGGACCGCATCCCGGGTGTGCCGCCAGGCGCCCGCCGGATCGGTGGTGGCGGACGGGCCGGGCGGGATGGACAGTCCCACGACGCCCATCATCTTCGCCTGCGTCCCGACGACGTGGTCGACCACGTCGCGGGCGGTCCAGCCGTCGCACGGCGAGGGGCTGTCCCAGCGGTTGGTGGGCACCGCGTCGACCCGCTCGGTGAGCGCTGCGGCGAGACGTCGGTACAGGTCCGGTGTGGTTTCGGTGATTGTCATGCGGCCGATTCTCCGTTCTCGGGGACGGTGCGGTCTTGCACCGATCGGACATCGAGGACCGACGCGTCGCCGTGCCAGTCGGGGGCCTCGCCGGCGAGCAGGTCGGTGGGCGTGAGCGACGCGATGCGGCGACACTCTCGCGACAGGTGCGCCTGGTCGCTGTATCCGGCCTCGGTCGCGAGCGCCGCCAGTCCCCGCCGGCGATCGGCCCGGGCCAACGCCATGAACCGCTGCAGACGGAGGATCGATCGCAGCGTCGACGGCCCGTACCCGAACGCGTCGTTGCAGCGGCGGTGCAGTTGGCGGCTGGTCATCGCCGACGCGTCCGCCAACTCCTCGACGCTCCACGAGCGAGTGGCCAGCGCGGACGTGATCCGGGCCGCGAGAGGGTCGGGCTGGGGCCGTGAGACGAGCCACCGCCGACCGGCGTCCTGCAGGATGGTCAGCCGTTCGGTGGTGTCGCCCGCGTGCTCGAGTCGATCGACGAGCACGCGTTCGGAGGCGGACCCGAGGACGTCCTCGAGTGAGACCCGGATGTCGCGGATGTGTGCGGCGGAGGTGCGCAGCACGTGCGGGGCCGTGCCCGGCCGGAACCGGATGCCGAACGACTCGCTGCCCGGCGGCAACGTGAACGACCACGCCGATGTCTCCGGGCCGCACACCCGGATACCGGCACCGGCGATCCACAGCACGTCGATGCAGCCGTCCGGCACGAGAAGGTGGTGCCCCTCGGCGCGCGCGGACCACGCGCACACGAGCGCGTCGGCCAGGTCCGGTGCGACCGCGGTCGGCGAATACCACCCCATGCCGCTCAGCGTAGGAGCGGGCACCGACATCCCGCGCACGAACCGGCTTGGGCCGAACCAGAGAAGAGGAGTTCCGGCATGAGAAGAGCCGTGCTTATCTCGCTCGCCGCATTGGCGGCGGGCGCCATGTTGGTCGGATGCTCCGACAACAACAACTCGGGCCCGACTCCCAGCACCACCCCGATGCCGACGACGGTGCCCGCGGCGGGCCCCGTGCTGTCGACGGGCGAGTCGAGCATCGGCCAGATCGTGGTGAATACCGACGACATGACGGTGTACGCGTACGACCGCGACGAGCCCGGTACCAACGCCAGCGCGTGCGACGCGGTCTGCCTGCAGATGTGGCCGCCGGTGACCAGTGATACGCCCAAGCCGGAGGTGCTGGGCGTCGCCGGCGTCATCGGCACCATCCCGGGGCCGCAGGGCGGCAACCAGGTCACCGTCAACGGAATGCCGCTGTACCTGTTCGCGGGCGATCCGCGGCCCGGTTCGGTGGCCGGTCAGGGGATGGACAACCTGTGGTGGGCGCTCAACCCCGCCGGCGAGAAGATCACCAACGCGCCGGGTGGGTGAGCGTCACTCGCCGGGCGGGAAAGCCTGGGCTGCGCCGAACACCTCGACGGTCACCCGGGCGCCGACATCCGGTGTGCGGGTGCTCGCCTGACGGACCTGGATCTCGGCGCCGGAGTCGAGCGTGATGTCGAGCATCGACGGTGCGCCGAGGAACTCGGTGCGGGTCACCGTGCCCGTCCCGCCGCCGGAATCCCCGGCGACTTCCGTCGCGACGATCTGCTCGGGCCGCAGCATCAGCCGTGCCGGGCCGTGGATATCGGTGTCGCGTACCGGGATCCGGCCCAGGGCGCACGACGCGACACCGTCGGCGACATCCGCCGGCAGCACCACGCACTCGCCCAGGAACCGGGCGGTGAAGTCGTCGACGGGGGAGTGGTAGAGCTGTTCGGGCGTGCCCACCTGCGTGAAGCGTCCGGTACGCATCACCGCGACCTGGCCGGCGAACGTCAGTGCCTCTTCCTGGTCGTGGGTGACCAGCAGGGTCGTCACGCCGGCCGCACCGAGCGTGGCCGCCACTGATTTGCGGGTCGTCACGCGCAGTCCGGCGTCGAGGGCGCTGAACGGCTCGTCGAGCAGCATCACCTCCGGATCGCGGGCCAGCGCTCGTGCCAGGGCGACGCGCTGCTGCTGGCCACCGGACAGCTCGTGGGGGCGCCGCCGCCCGTACGACGCGTCTAGCGAGACCATCTCCAGCAGTTCGGCGACGCGTCGGTCGGATGCCCTGCGGCTCCCGAACCGGGAGCCGGGGAGCCCGTACGCGATGTTTCCGGCGACCGTGAGATGGGGGAACAGCGCACCGTCCTGCGCGACGTATCCGACGCGTCGGCGGTGCGCGGGCACCATCTGGTCGCGGCCGGCGACAACGGAACCGGCGATCGACACCGTCCCGTCGTCGGGGCGCTCGAATCCGGCGATGATCCGGAGCAGGGTGGTCTTGCCGCAGCCCGACGACCCCACGACCGCGGTGATCGATCCGTGCTCCACGCCGAGGCTCACACCGCGCAGCACGTCCGTCGGTCCGAACGACTTCGACACCTGGTCGATCACGATCTCGCTCATGCGCCGGCCGCCTTCCGGGATTGACTGAACAACAGGTAGGTCATCGGCAACGCGAGGACGATCATCAGCAGCGCGTACGGCGCCGCGGCCGCGTAGTCGAGCTCGCTGGTGAGCGACCAGAATCGGGTCGACAGCGTGCGGGTGCCGTTGGGGGCCAGCAGCAGCGTCGCGGTCAGTTCCGTCGCGATCGCCATGAACACCAACGCGGCCCCGACCGCGGCGGACGGCGCGGTCAGCCGCAGCGTCACGCGCAGGAACGTCGTCCACGGCGGCCTGCCGAGCGCCGCCGACGCCTCCTCCAGGCCCACCGGTACCTGCGCGAGACCGGCGCGCAGCGACACGAGCGACCGCGGCAGGAACATCAGCACATACGCGACGATCACCATGATCGTGGTCTGGTACAGCGGATTCGCGTACCGGATGGTGACGGTGATCAGCGCCAGCGCGGTCACGATGCCCGGTAGCGAACTCGTCACGTAGTTGGTGCCCTCGACGATCTTGCTGAACACGCCGGGCCAGCGGATCGCCAGCCACGCGACGGGGAACGCGAGCGCCGTCGCGGCCAGCGCGCCGACCAGGCCGAACGTGAGGGTCTGTGTCAGTGCCGGCCACAGCGCCGCCGACTGCCACACTTCGCTGCCGCCGATCCGCAGCCAGCGCACGATGGTCCACAGCGGCACGCCCAATGCCAGCACCGTCAGCGCGACGAGCGCCAGCGTCGCGGGCACGGCGCTCCACCGGAGTCGGATCCGTGGTGCGCTCCGGGCCGCGCCGGAGCCGATGCGGGCGTACCGGGCGGACCCGCGGGCCGCGGCCTCCGAGACGAGCAGCACCAGGCAGCACACCACCAGCACGCTGGCGAGCATGCTGCCGGCGACACCGTTGAACGTGGACTGGAACTGCTCGAGGATCGCGGTGGTGAAGGTGTCGAACCGCAGCATCGCGAAGGCGCCGTACTCGGCGAGCAGATGCAGGCCGATCAGCAGTGCCCCGCCGAGCATGGGCAGCCGCAGCTGCGGCACGACCACCCGGAAGAACACTGCCCAGGGGCTGGACCCGAGCGCGCGGGCCGATTCCTCGACCGCCGGGTCGAGTCGGCGCAGCGTCGCGGCCACGGGCAGCGCGACCAGCGGGAAGTAGGAGAGGGTGGCGACGAGGACGCCCGACCACAGGCCGTGCAGCGAGGGAATCACCGTCACCCACGCGTAGCTGTTGACGAAGGCGGGGACGGCCAGCGGGGCGGCGAGAACCGGTCCCCACCAACGGAATCCGAACACCGTGGTGCGTTCGACGAGCCAGGCCGCGCCGACGCCGAGCGCGACGCAGATCGGGATGGTGACGACCACGAGGGAGACCGTGTTGACCAGCAGTTCGCCGACGCGGGGGCGGAAGATCAGCGCGGACGCAGTCTCCCACCCGGTCGAGATGGTGGTGGTGACGACGTAACCGAGGGGGATCAGCGTGACGGCCACGAGGGCCGCCACGATCAGAACGAGAACCAGCGGGGGGCGGGGCCGTGCCCGCCCCCCGAGCCGGTCAGAGAAGGCCGGCATCCGTCATCAGCTGAGTGACCTTCTGGCTGTTGAGCTTCGACGGATCCACGTTGGGTGCCTGCAGGTCCGCGAGCGGCACCAGCTTCGGGTTGGCGGCGACACCGCTGCCCACCGGGTACTCGAACGAGGTACCGGTCTGCAGGATCTCCTGGCCGGCCTTGCCGGTGATGTACTTCAGGAACGCCTGCGCCGCTTCCGCGTTCTTGCTGGACTGCAGCACACCGCCACCCGAGATGCTGACGAAGGCACCCGGATCTTCGTTCTTGAAGTAGTGCAGCTCGGTGTTCTTGCTGTTCTCGCCGGTCTTGGCCTGGTCGCCGAACCAGTAGTACTGGTAGATGATGCCGCCGTCGATCTCGCCGGCGTTGACGGCCTTCATCACCGTGCTGTTGCCCTTGTAGACGACGGCGTTCTCCTTCATGCCCGCCAGCCACTGCTTGGTGACGTCCTCGCCCTTGAGCTCGAGCAGCGCGCTGACGATGGCCTGGAAGTCGGCGCCGGACGGCGACGCGCCCCAGCGGCCCTTCCACTCGGGGTTCTGGAGGTCGAGCAGCGACTTCGGCAGCTGGTCGGCGGTCAGCTTGTCCTTGTTGTAGACGAACACCGTCGAGCGAGCGGCGATGCCGGTCCACTTGCCGGTGGACGGCCGGAACTGCGTGGGAACCTGCTCGAGCGTCGCGGCGTCGACGTCGGCGAACTGCCCGGCGTTCTCGACGAGCGCCATCGCCGGCGAGTTCTCGGTGAGGAAGACGTCGGCCGGCGACGCCTTGCCTTCGGCGACAATCTGGTTCGCGAGCTCGGTATCCGAGCCGTTGCGGAGCGTGACCTTGACGCCGGTCTCGGCGGTGAACCCGTCGACCCATTCCTGCGTGAGCGACTCGTGCTGCGCGTTGTAGACGGTGATCTCACCGGACGGCGCGCCGGAGGCGGCGGGGTTCGAGGTGCCCGAGTCGGAGTCGTTCGAGCAGGCGGTGATCCCCACCAGTGCCGACGCGAGGAACGCCGCCCCCACAATCCTCTTCCAGGTTCTTGCCATGTCGGACCTCTCGTCGCTCTCACCGGTGCCTCCGATGAGGTATGGCTAAGCAACATACACCGCAGGTGGCGGTGGTCACTCTCGCCGCCTGCCTGGTGGGACCTATGGCCCTGCATGTGACCTGTCGTCGGCAGGTGAGGAAAGAGAAGAGCCCCCGGTGACTGAGTCACCGGGGGCTTCCCGTGGCGGAGGATAGGGGATTTGAACCCCTGAGGGCGTTAACCCAACCCGCGTTCCAGGCGAGCGCCATAGGCCACTAGGCGAATCCTCCGTTGGGGAGCATACCGGTTCGAGGGGTCGGAATGCCAAACGGGGCCCGAGGGAGGGGTGCGTCACTGCGCGATCGGTGGATCTGGTTACACTCGTAGACGGATCCCGCGCGGCGCGCATCCTGTGAACTCCCCCAGGGCCGGAAGGCAGCAAGGGTCAACGGGCTCTGCCGGGTGCGCGGGGTCCCCTATCTTCCCGTCCCCGACCGGTCGTGTCGGTGAAAGGCCGCCCGCATGCCTGTACAAACCCAAATCGGGTTGATGAGCCATGATGAACTTCGCGCCGAACTCGAGCGTCAGAACGCGAAGTACGAGCAGCTCAAGGCAGAGAAGCTGAAGCTCGATCTCACGCGCGGCAAGCCGGCACCCGAGCAGTTGGACCTGTCGGAGCGCCTACTCTCCCTGCCGGGTGACGGTGACTTCCGCGACAGCGACGGCACCGACTGCCGCAACTACGGCGGCCTGACGGGCCTGCCGGAACTGCGCGCCATCTTCGGCGAACTGCTCGGCATCCCGACGGCGAACCTCATGGCCGGCAACAACGCGAGTCTCGAGATCATGCACGACACGATCGTGTTCTCGCTGCTGCACGGCACCCCCGATTCCCCGCGGCCGTGGTCGCAGGAGTCGGCGATCAAGTTCCTGTGCCCCGCACCGGGTTACGACCGTCACTTCGCGATCACCGAGTCGTACGGCATCGAGATGATCGCGATCCCGATGCGCGACGACGGCCCCGACATGACGCGGGTCGCGGAACTGGTCGCTGCGGATCCGCAGATCAAGGGCATCTGGTGCGTTCCCACGTACTCCAACCCGACCGGCGCCGTGTACTCGGAGGATGTGGCCCGCGCGCTCGCGTCGATGCCGGCCGCGGCCCCCGACTTCCGCATCTACTGGGACAACGCGTACGCCGTGCACCCGCTCGTCGAGGAGTGCGCCCCGGCGCTCGACATCCTCGGCATGGCGGCAGGGGCCGGCAACCCGAACCGTCCGCTCGTGTTCGCGTCCACGTCGAAGATCACCTTCGCCGGCGCGGGTGTGAGCTTCTTCGGCGGCTCCGACGCCAACCTGGCCTGGTACCAGCAGCACCTGGGTAAGAAGAGCATCGGCCCGGACAAGATCAACCAGCTGCGCCACCTGCGCTTCTTCGGCGATGCCGACGGCGTCCGCGCGCACATGGACAAGCACCGCGAGATCCTGGCCCCGAAGTTCGCGAAGGTTCTCGAGATCCTCGACGATCGGTTGGGCGCGTCGAAGGTTGCGTCGTGGACCGAGCCCAAAGGCGGCTACTTCATCAGCCTCGACGTGGTCGACGGCACCGCGAAGCGTGTCATCGCGCTCGCGAAGGATGCCGGCATCGCGCTCACCGCCGCCGGCTCCGCCTTCCCGTACAAGCAGGACCCCGAGGACAAGAACATCCGCCTCGCCCCGAGCTTCCCGTCGATGGACGAGCTCACGAAGGCGATGGACGGCGTCGCGACCTGCGTCCTGCTCGCGGCCGCGGAGCACGCGCTCACCAAGCAGTAACCGTCGAACACGACAGTGGCCGGTCACCTCGAGGTGACCGGCCACTCCCGTTCAGGGGTTCGCGGGGCTAGGAGAGTGCGGCGACGATGCGGTCGACGACGTTGTTCGCGCTGTAGTAGTCCAGGCGGAAGCTGTCGTAGTCCAGCGGGTACACGGCATCGCGCTGCACCGACGGGACGGCGGCGAGTGTCGGGTCGGCCTTCATCCGGTCCGCACCCGGCTGCTGCGCGTTGATGATGAAGGTCGTCGCGCCGGTCAGTGCGAGCGGCAGGTTCTCGGCGTTCACGGCGACGATGTCGGATCGGCCTGCTTCCGCGCCGGCGCCGGTGATCTCGGTGGGCAGCGTCGCCAGGGTGAGGCCGAGGCGCGTGGCGAGCCGTCCCTGCGCCGACTCGGTCGTGAAGATGCGCGAATCCTCGGGGTTGTTGTAGGTGAGAATGTTCACCGGCGCGGCGCCGGCCTGCAGCGCGGGAGCGATGGTGTTCTTCGCCTTGTCCACCTTGGCGTCGAACTCGGCGATCCGTTCCTTCGCCCGGTCCTCCTTGCCGACCGCGGCGGCCAGCTGCGTGGTCAGTTCCTGCCACGACTTGTCGGAGTAGTCGAACAGCAGGGTCGGGGCGATCTTGGACAGGACGTCGACCTGCTGGGCGGCCGAGTCGGCGCCGCTCGTGGAGACGACGATGAGGTCGGGGGCCGCCGCGGTGATCTTCTCGACGTTCGGCTGGCCCTGGTAGAGGACCTCGACGTCGCGGTCGGCGGCGACGCCGGCCCATTGCGTGAACAGGCCCTGATCGTTGGTGACGGTGCTCTTGGGCTGCGCGGCGGTGCCGATCAGCGGCGCGTCGAGCGACAGCAGCGATCCGGTGAGCGTGACACTCGTGGACACGATGCGCTGCGGCTCGGCGTCGAGCGTGACTGGGCCCTTGGCGGTCTCGACGGTGCGCGGCCACTCGCCGGACTGGGCGGTGGCGGCGGCAGCGGCGTCTGCGGATTCGTCGTCGGACGAGCACGCGACGGTCGTGACGCCGATCGCGAGGGCGCCGAGAACGACCGCGATCCGGGTGCCGACGGATCGGAGGTGAAGCGTGGTTGGGGACAAGGGGGTTCCTCCTGAGGGTGGGTACGATGAGACCCTACTTTTAGGGCAGCATCACCTAAGTAAGGGGTACCTATGTCGAACGTCACGTCGGTCGACGGCCTGGCGCGACGTCTGCGCGCCGAAGGCGGGCCGTTGATCGATCCGGGGCCGCGCGGATTCGTGACCGCGACGTTCGTGTGGCGGGCGCCGGCAGGATCTCCGGTTCGCCACGTCTATCTGGAGGCCAACGGCATCACCGACCGGCGGCGGCCCGAACGCAATGCGCTCCAACGGGTTCCGGGGAGTGATCTGTGGACGCTGTCACTCGAGGTTCCGGAGAGATGGCGGGGCGGCTACGGATTCCTGCCCCGGGTGGAGCCGATCACCGGTCCCGCCGAGGGGCAGACGGAGTGGGAGTGGTCGCGGGCCGTGATCGCCGGACTCGTCACGGACGAGGAGAACCCGCGTCCGCCGGTCTCGTCGATGGGGCTGCCGGCGCGCTCGGAGGCGGTGATGCCGGGTGCCCCCACGCAACGCTGGTGGGCGTCCGATGCGCCGGTGCGTGGCGTGCTGACGGAGGCGTCGCGGATCCTCGCGGGGGTGCGCCGCAGTATCTGGATCTACGAACCCGCGGGGATCGCGGATCGCGACCGTCCGGTGCTAGTGCTGTTCGACGGCCGGGTGACCGCCGTCGAGATTCCCATCGCCCCCGCGCTCGACCGACTCGCTGAGCGCGGCTACCGGGTGCCGCTGGTCGTGATGATCGACAGCATCGAGCCCGGACTGCGCTCCAGGGAACTTCCTTGCAGCACCGAGTTTCTCGATGCCCTCACCGGCGACGTGCTGCCGTACCTGCGCGAGCGGTGGCAGGCGACGGGCGATCCGGAGTCGGTGCTGGTCGGCGGTTCGAGCTACGGCGGCCTGGCGGCCACGTTCGCAACGCTGCACGCACCCGACGATTTCGGCGGGGCGATCAGCCTGTCCGGATCGTTCTGGTGGCCGCGACCCGACATCCGGGGACGCTCGGTGCAGGCACAGCTCGCGGATCTGGACGTGAGCAAGTCACGTTTCTGGATGGCGGCTGGGGTGCTCGAACCCCGCCTGATCGAAGAAAACCGAGAGGTGCGGGACCTGCTGCGGGCCAAGGGGTTCGAGGTGGACTACCGGGAGTTCTGCGGCGGCCACGACTACATTCAGTGGCGCGAGCTGCTGGTCGCGGGGGTGGCGGCGCTGCTGGGCGGCGCCGTCTGAGCTACTCGGGGTCTGGCGAGGGAGCTGGCCGAGGCACCTCCGGGACGTTCCTCCCCCGGGTGGTGCTGGGTCGCTCGTTACGGGTGCCGTCTGCGACGGCGTCTCCAGACTGACTCCGATCTGGCGGTTGCGCCTGTCGGGAGTTTGGTCCGTACCTATCTGCGTGCGATGAGTGCTCGGGAATCGACGTCTGTCCTGCGGATTTCGAGGAAATCGAAGAATTCTTTGGTCCGCACCTTGACTTGTGATGCGAGTCACGCTTATATCTAAATCTGAGTTTAGATTTACATGTCGAGGACAGGGAGGCGTGTCGTGCAGGCACTCGTGGTGGACGCCGGTGGACCGGCGGACGTCGGACCCTCCCTGCTCCGTCTCGTTGCGGGGTCTGTCGATCATCGGACATGCCGCCCGGAAGTCCTTCGGATGGCTCGGCAGGGTCGGACTGTCAAGCACCGCAGCAGTGTTCGATCGTTTGGGCCACTCTCCGGGTCGACCGATGGTGCTGATCGGGTCGATCGCCGAGATCCGCGGGTCGTTGCTGTTGATCGTCGGCGCGCTGCTCCGGTGGCCGGTGCGGTCCTCCTCGGCCTTCGTTTCCCCGTCTGGGCGCCGGTTGCGGCTTCTCCTTCGTGCGCACCCGGCTCCCGCTCGCGCTCTATCCAACCCGTACCAACTGCCATGGAGAACGAATGAAGAACAAGCTCAAGGTCCTAGGCCCAACGCTCGTGATCGCACTCGCCATTGCCGGCTGCTCCTCGAAGGCGACCGACTCTGACGGCCAGGCAGCAAGTGGCGACCTGAAGGCGGGTATCGGTGTCACCGCCGATGCGATCACTGTCGGATCGCTGGTGCCGCTGAGCGGTCCGATCGGTGGCCTCGGTCAAGATGGCGTTGCCGGCATCCAGTTGTGGTTCGACAAGGTCAACAAGAACGGTGGCGTGTGTGATCGTCAGCTGCGGATCGAGTCGCGCGACAACAAGTACAACACCCAGGAGACCATGACGCAGTACACGTCGCTGCGTTCGGACATCGCCGCGATCGTGAATCTGTCTCCTGGCACGGATGCGGTGACTCTGGGGCCAAAGCTCGCTCAGGACGGACTGGGCGTCATGGCCGGCTCTTTCGACCCCGTGCTGCTGGCCGTGCATGAGGCATTCATGCCGGGTTCGCCGTACGACGTGGAGGCCGTGAACGGCGTGGCCTACCTGGTCGAGCAGGGGGTCCTGAAGGAAGGCGACACGATCGGTGTCATCGCGTACCCGAACGGTATCGGAGCGGCGGTTGCAAACGGTGTCGCCGGTGCGGCTGAGCAGTTCGGCCTGAAGGTGGAGAACACAAAGATCGACAGCACGGCGACGGACGCGACCGCGCAGGTCAACACCTTGCGGCAAGCGGGTGCAAAGGTGATTGTTATGGGAACCGCAGCTGCACAAACTGTTTCGGCGGCTTCTGTGGCGAAGGCCAGCGGGTATGACGTGGTCATTCAGTCCACGAATCTGCTGTCCAGTGGCGACCTGGCAGGACCGGCACGCGATGCGCTTGCCGATCACGTCGTCCTGACATCCAACAACGCGCCGTTCAGCTCGAATGCGGCACCGGTACAAGAACTCTTGTCTGCCTGGACGGCTAAGTACGGCGACCGGCCCGCCACGTCGCCCGCCGCCTCCGGCTATTTGATGGCGCAGTTGCTCGAAAAGGGCTTGAGCCAGGCCTGCAAGGACAAGGATCTCACCCCGAAGGGCATTACTGCTGCGATGAGCAAGATGGGCGCCATCTCCACCGCCGGGCTTGCTGTCGATCTCGATTACTCCACTCCGGGCAAGGCTCCCTCGCTGTCCTCCTTCATCATCAAGCCCGATCCGAATGCCAAGGGTGGCACAGTGATTGTGCAGGACCCCGCAGCCAGTGACGCCGCGGTCAAGTACGCGGCCGACAAGGGCTATACCAAGTGATTGCAGGGCAGGGAGGCTCACGATGATCGAAGTCGATTCCCTTGCAGTGAGTTACGGAACCGCCAAGGTTCTCCATGACGTGAATCTGCGCGTCGATGACGGGCAGATCGTAGCGCTGATCGGAAACAACGGTGCCGGCAAAACTACACTCCTGCGGGCACTCTCGGGACTACTAGGGGCCCAGGGTGGACACGTGGTCGCCGGGACCATACGTGGCGAGGGTCTGGATCTCAACCGGAGCAAGGCCGACAAGATCGTTCGGCACGGCATCGTCCAGGTGCCGGAAGGACGTCGAATCTTCGCGCAACTGACCGTCCAGGAGAATCTCATGGCCGGCGCACTGTCGGTGCGCTCTCGGTCCCGCGTGGCGGCCAGCTTGCGCCGAGTACGCGAGCTCTTCCCGATCCTGGTGGATAGGTCGGGGCAAACCGCCGGCTTGCTGTCCGGCGGGGAGCAGCAGATGCTCGCGATCGGACGGGCTCTGATGAGCGAGCCGAAGGTACTGCTCATGGATGAGCCGTCGTTGGGTCTGGCGCCGCTCATCGCTCAGCAGATCATGGAGACGATCACGCATGTGAACGCGGACGGGACGAGTGTCCTTCTGGTCGAACAGAACACCAGGCTCGCTCTGTCCGTCGCACACCATGCGTATGTCCTGAACGGCGGGACCATGGCAGCCGAAGGGCCTGCGGCGGAACTGATCGACTCCGACATGCTCCTCGAACTCACACTCGGCAAGACTGCCGCTCACGGTTCCGCCGTGTCGGCCATGACAGGGGAAGGGCACGATGTCTGAAATAGACGGGAATCTTCTCACGGCCGAGGGCTTGACGGTTCGGTTCGGCGGTGTCCTGGCACTGGACAATGTTTCGTTCGCTATCAAGCGCGGTACCATTCATGCATTGATCGGTCCGAATGGAGCCGGGAAGTCGACGTGTTTCAACGCTCTCACCGCGTTGTACCCGCTGGCGTCGGGCGAGGTCCGTCTCGGTGATGAGCGGCTCGATACCCTGCCGCAACACGAGATCGTCACCCACGGAATTGCTCGTACCTTCCAGAACCTGGTGCTCCCACCGCACCTCACCGTCGCGGACACTCTTCGGGTCGGGCGTCACCATCGGACCCGCACTGGGATGCTCGCCGCGGCATTGGCTCTGCCGACCGCTCGCCGTGAGCGAGCCGAGGACGAGCGAGTAGTTCAGATAATGGCGGAGGCGCTGGGCATCGAGGAGTACCTCGACCAGCCTGTCGGTCCACTACCGTATGGCATCCGCAAGAAAGTGGAGATCGCGCGCGCCCTGTGTGCGGAGCCGTCGCTGCTGTTGCTCGACGAACCGGTTGCGGGCATGAACGACGCCGAATCACGTGCTTTGGGTGAGCAGATCCGGGAGTGCCGCGACCGCTTCGGCCTCACTGTGCTCCTCGTCGAGCACGACATGGAGTTGGTGCTCACTCTCTCCGACCACGTCACGGTCTTGCAGTCCGGCAGGGTGATTGCCGACGGCGCACCTGACGTCGTGCAACGGGACCCTGCTGTCATCGCGGCGTACCTCGGTACGGACGCGACGCCCTACGAATTGGAGAGGACTTCTCGTGGATAACTTTGTGAATGCCTTGGCTGGGGGACTGTCACTCGGTGCACTGTATGCCGTGATGGCCCTCGGATTCGTGGTCATTTACCGGGCCACCGGAATCCTCAATTTCGCCCACGGTGGGTTCCTGCTCTCGGGTGTCTTCGTGGCGGCGCTGGTCAGTGAATCGCATGGCTATCTGGTGGGCGTGCTGGCCGGACTCGCGGCGGGTGCGTTGGTAGCGATCATCATTGATGTTGTTTTCATTCGGCAGTCCCGGACTCAGGATCATGTGACGCTGACGATCCTGACTCTCGGTGTGAACTTGCTGATCGTCACCGAAGTCAGCCGTCGTCTCGGTTCAGAGTCGTGGGCCCTCGACGATCCGGTCGGGGACCGGATCGTCGAATTCGGGATGATCACCATGCCGGCGTCGCGGCTCATTGCGCTCGGGGTTGCGGTAACCGCCATCGTCGTGTTTCTGCTCCTGTTCCGATTCACCAACTGGGGCCTGGCGATGCGCGTGGGCAGCCAGGACGCAGAGGTCGCCAAGCTGATGGGGGTGCGTTTGTCGCGGGTGTCCTGGACCAGCTGGGCGATCGGTGGTGCGCTGGCTGTTCTCGCCGGATTGTTCCTCGCTTCCTTCCCGGCCGCGGGTGTTTCATCTTCCCTGGCGGACACGGCATTTCGCGCTTTTCCAGCCGCAGTGATCGGTGGTCTGGGATCGGTCGGCGGCGCTCTGGTCGGTGGTATGATGCTCGGCCTGACGGAGGCGTTTGCGGCGACCTACGAGAGCGCATTGGGCGGATGGGCGCACAACCTGTCCGGTATCAGCGCGTGGATACTGCTGTTGGTTGTCTTGCTGGTGAGGTCCGAGGGTCTGTTCAGTTCGAAGCAGGTGGCCCGTGTCTAGAGGACGTTTGCTCGTAGCCGGACTCCTGGTAGCGCTGGTTGTCGCACCGTACTTCGTCACTGAATTCTGGTTGCAGGTCGGCGGTCTGGCCATGGCTGCAGCGATCGCTGCGATGGGCTTGACGATGCTCGTGGGCGTCGCCGGTCAGATTTCGTTGGCCCATGCAGTTTTTGTCGGCATCGGAGCGTATGGATACGTCATCCTGGCGAGCCCGTCGGGTGAGAACGTGTGGGGCCTGGGTCTGCCACCCGTTGTTGCTGCCGTCGGGGCAGTTCTTGCCGCGGGGATCGGTGGCCTGCTGCTCAGCCCGCTCTCGAGTCGGGTGACCGGACTCTACTTGGCGGTCGTCACCATCGGGTTGGTGTTCATCTGGGTCCACTTCCTCAACGAGGTCGAGCAATTCAGCGGTGGCTATATCGGCCGTGCGGTACCGGAATTCGATATCTTGGGCTTGAACTTCGGTGACAGCGAGCCGTGGCACATATTGGGCGTGCCCTTCGGGGCAGTGGAAAAACTATGGCTGCTCGGAATCGTCCTGGTAGTGGTTACCTATCTTGCTGCCCGTCGGATCGTGCAGGCCAGGCCGGGGTTGGCTCTGTCCATGGTGCGCGAGAGCGAAGTGGCGGCCGCATCCATGGGGGTCAACGTGGGCCGGTACAAGGCCGGGGCCTTCTTCGTCGCCTCGGTGTACGCGGGCATTGCCGGCGTGTTCCTCGCCGTCACCATTCAGTTCATTACCCCACAGGCGTTCGGGTTCACGCTTTCCACTGATTACTTGGTGATCATCATCATCGGCGGTCTCGGCAGCTTGCGCGGTGCCATCGCCGGTGCCGTGTTCGTCACGGCCCTGCCCCGACTGCTCGGGCAGTTCGCGGGCAACATCCCGTTCCTTGTTCCGGTGGGCCAGGGTGGCATCGACGCCAACGTGATGAGCGTCTTCGTCTACTGCGGCCTACTGATTCTCGTCATCATGTTCGCCCGCGGCGGGCTCGACCGGGTCCTGGGGTGGATGGTCGGGCCGCAACGCCGCTCCCGCCCGGCGCCTGAGCCGAAGCAGGACCCGGTGCCCCAACCCGAACCGGACCCGGCGCCTGCGCCGAAGCAGGAGAAGGAGACCGTCTGATGTATACGTGGCTGCACGTTCTCGATTGGCGTGCTACGTCCGATCCGGACACCCTCGCGGTGAGCGACGACCGCGAGCAGTTGACCTATCGGGACCTCCGGGATCGCGTGGAGGACACCGCCGCGAGTTGGTACGCCCTCGGTGTCCGGCCGGACGACGTCGTCGCGGTACTCGCCCACAACAGCGCCGAATTCCTCGTCCAGACACTCGGTCTCATTCGGCTCGGAGCACTGCCGCTGCTCGTCAACTGGCGAATGACCGCGCACGAGATCGATCGGCTGCTCGACATCACCAACCCCGTCGGCATCTTCGCCGACGAGGCGTGCCGGTCCGTTGTCGGTCACCGCGGCGACCTCGTGCGAGTGGCAGTCGGACCGGGCGGTGGCGGCTGGACCGAAGCCGGTAGTGTCGCCGGTCCGCCCGCGCCGTACCCACGGGACCGGTTGCGCAGCGATCAGGTGGCCTTCCTCATGCACACCAGCGGCACCACCGGGTTGCCCAAGGTGATCCCGCTCGACCACGGCTCCCTCATCCGCGGGCTCGCGGGGTTCGCGATCGACATCGGCGACCAGCAGCGGGGCGGCCGGCACCTGGTGATGATGCCGCTGTTCCATCTCGCGGGTTTCGCCCAGGCAATGCAGTGCTTCCTCACCGGGGGAACGCTTTTCATTCACGACGGAGTTCAGATCGACCGCGTCATCGACACGATCGTGCGGGACCGCATCCAGTTCTTCACCGCAGCCCCGACCATCATCGAGATGCTCGTCGACGCGATGGAGGGAGCACGACAGGGGGAGGACCTGTCGAGCCTGCGTGAGGTGCAGTACGGTGCCGCGCCGATCGACTCCGATTTGCTGGAGCGGGCCGTACGTGTCGTGTGCCGACGATTCCGGCAGATCTACGGCAGTACAGAACTTCAGGGATTCCTGACCGTCCTGCGACCGGAGGATCACGTTCCCGGCAGCACCCGACTCGGTTCCGCGGGCCGAATCTCGCAGGGCTGGGAGGCGCGCATTGTAGGTCTCTCCGGGAACCCGCAGCCGGTTGGCGAACCCGGCGAGCTGTGGGTTCGCAGTGAGAACATCATCCGCGAGTATTGGCATAATCCCGAGGAGACGCGGGCGGCCTTCACCGACGACGGCTGGTACCGAACGGGTGATATGGCGGTGCTCGACGAGGACAGTTTCCTCTATATCGTCGGGCGCTCCAAGGACATGATCATCAGCGGCGGCGAGAACGTCTACCCCGCCGAGATCGAGCGCGCGCTGCTGGATCATCCCGCCGTGGTCGAGGTCGCCGTCGTGGCACGGCCCCATCCGAAGTGGGGCGAGACCCCGGTGGCGTTCGTTGTCTGCGCCCCGGGCGTGGATCCGGATGACGGTGAGCTCGCCCGCCACTGCCGGGAGCGGCTGGCCGGTTTCAAGTGCCCGTCCTCGATCGAACGCATTGCGGAGCTGCCGCGCAACGCCCTGGGCAAGGTGCGCAAGGTCGAGTTGCGTGAGCGTCTGGTAGCCGGCCCCGCCTGAACGGCCTTGGCCGGGAGCACGAAAGGACTGAGTGCACATGGACCACCACCGTTCGATCGGACGGATGCTTCAATACTGGTCGCAGGAACGACCGAACTCACCCGGCATCGCCGTCGAGGGCGTGGCCGAACGCACCTTTGCCGAGTGGTACCGGCGCAGCAGCCGGCTCGCCACCGGTTTCGCGGGTCTGCGGCCAGAGGGCATCGGAGGGCGCGGTGTCGGATTCGCCGGCAAGAATGCCGTGACCTGGGGCGAGGTGCTGGCCGCGGCCTCGCTGACGAGAGCCTTTGCGGTGCCGCTCAATTGGCGGCTGAGTCACCGGGAAATGCAAGAGATCGTCGCGGACGCGGGCCTGGATGCGATCGTGGTCGAGGCGGAATTCATGCCGCTGATGGGGCATCCGGTGCCCGAGGACGGCCGTCCCCGGCTCCTCGTCCCGGGCGCACCGCCCCAGGACTTCGAACGGTGGCTGGCGCAGTGTTCGGCGGATCCCGTAGAGCCGCAATCGGATCCGGATGACGTCGCGCTCGTTGTCTACACCTCGGGAACGTCGGGCCGCCCGAAGGGCGTGCAGTTGTCCAACCGGGCCATAGCTGCCAACCTCGCCTCCGGTCCACCGTGGCAGATCCACCCCGGGGACGTCGTGATGGTGCCGGCTCCGAACTTCCACATCTCCGGAACGGGATGGACCTTCTACTGTTTGGGGCTGGGTGCCGGCTCGCACCACGTCCTGGAAGTCCGCCCGGAGTTGGTGTTGCGCGTCCTCGCTGGTGGACGGGTCAACCACGCCCTGACCGTGCCGGCGGTTGTGCAGATGTTGGTCGGGCACGAGGACGCCCGGAAGTCGACGTACAAGGGGTTGCGCACCCTGATCTACGGAGGGTCGCCGATGTCGCCCACCGTCGCAGCGGTCGCGCAGGAGGTCTTCGACTGCGACCTGATGCAGGGCTACGGCATGACCGAAACCTGCGGGCCGATCACCACTCTCGACGCCGACGATCATCGCAGCGGAGGTGAGCGGCTGGCTTCGGCCGGCCGGCCCGTGTCCGGTGTCGAGATGGGCGTCTTCGACCCCGTCACCGGGGAACGCGCTCCGGTACGGACCACCGGTGAGGTCTGGACGCGCAGTGAGATGCTCCTGACGGGCTACCGCAACCAGCCGGACGAACTGGCCGCGGTGCTGCGCCCCGACGGCTGGTTCCGGACCGGTGACGCGGGCTACCTCGACGAGGACGGGTATCTGTTCCTCTGCGACCGGGTCAAGGACATGATCATCACAGGTGGTGAGAACGTGTATCCGGTGGAAGTGGAGAATGTGCTCATGTCCCATCCCGGCGTGCGCGACGCCGCCGTCATCGGCGTACCGCACGAGCGCTGGGGCGAGACCGTCAAGGCCGTGGTGGTGCAGTCCGGCGCCGTCACGGACGTGGACGAGCTGATCGCCTACTGCCGGGAGCGTCTGGCGCACTACAAGTGTCCGACCTCGGTCGACGTGGTGCCGGAACTTCCGCGCAACCCCAGCGGCAAGCTCCTCAAGCGTGAGCTGCGCAGGCCATTCTGGGAGGGGCGCGGGCGAGGGATCGCATGAGTGTTTTCGGAGGGATGGAGGGGGATGACTGTGGTTGCCCGGTATGAGGAGGTGGCGCGGTCACTGTCCCAGCGGATCGAGGACGGGTCCTACCCGGTGGGATCGAAGTTGCCGACCGAGGTGAATCTCGCCGACAGCTACGCCGTGTCACGAGCCACAGTCCGCTCGGCGTTGGATTCCCTGGAGCGTCTGGGCATGGTGTCGCGGCGGCGCAAGATCGGGACGCTTGTGGAGTCGGCGCAGCCCACCAGCGGATATACGCGCACCGTTACGAACATGAACGACCTGGTGCAGTACTCCGTCGAGACCAGGCGGCTGGTGTTGTCCCGGGACGAGGTGGTCGCCGACCAGGCCCTCGCCGACCGGATCGGCGGCCACGCCGGCGACGCGTGGACCCTGATCCGCATGCTGCGGCTCGGCGAGTTGGGTGAGGAACTCCCGGTGTGCCACACCGACGTGTACCTCGACCCCGAGGTCGCCGCTATCGTCGGGGACCGCCTCGAGCGTCCGGATGGTCTGATCAACGAGATCGTGGAGCGGTGTACCGGGCGGCTGACCGATCGTGTCGAGCAACGTATTCGCGCGTGCGCCCTGCCGAAGGGCCTTGCCGCGCAACTGAAGGCCGAGGCCGGTTCGCCGTGCCTCGAAATCACCCGCAGATATGTCGAGAGTTCGGGAGCAGTGGCCCAGGTGACCGTGTCGATCCACCCGGGCGATCGCTTCGATTTCAACGTGCCGATGCAGAGGCAGCGTTGAGAAGAGTCATGGAGGAAAAGTGAGGATCACCGAGATCCGCGAAATCGATGTGCCGCTGGTCGGGGCCATCTCGAACGCGGTAGTCAGCTTCGACCGGCACAAGGTCTCCCTTGTCGCTGTTTTCACCGACACCGTACGCAACGGGCGGCCGTTGGTGGGTGTCGCCTTCAACTCGATCGGACGGCACTCCCAGGGCGGCATCCTGCGTGAGCGGATGATCCCGCGGGTGCTCGAGGCGGACCCGGACACGCTCCTGTCGCCCGACACCGGGCTGCTGGATCCCGCCCGGGTCCTGCGGTGCGCGCTCACCGACGAGAAGCCCGGCGGCCACGGCGACCGCGCGGCGGCCGCCAGCGCGATCGAGCTGGCGGTCTGGGACCTGCTCGCCAAGTACCACGACGAACCGGCGTACCGAACAATCGCGCGTGCCTACGAGCGGACGCCGCTGGCGGCGGGGGCGCCGGTGTATGCGGCCGGTGGCTACTACCAGGACGTCGACGACCTGGGCCGACTGCGTAACGAGATCGCGGGTTACCTCGCGGCCGGATACCCGGCCGTCAAGATCAAGATCGGCGGTCTGCCGCTCGACGAGGACCTGCGCCGGATCGAAGCTGCCATCGAGGTCACCGGGAGCGGACAGCACCTGGCGGTCGACGCGAACGGCCGCTTCGACCGCAGGCAGGCCCTGGAATACGCCGAGGCGCTCGCGCCGTACGGCCTGCGCTGGTACGAGGAGGCGGTCGATCCKCTCGACTTTGCCCTGTACGGCGAACTCAGCGAGGCGTACGACGGCGTGATCGCGACCGGCGAGAACCTCTTCTCCACACAGGACGTCGGCAATCTCCTGCGCTTCGGTGGATTGCGGTCGGACCGCGACATCCTCCAGATGGATGCGGGTCTGAGCTACGGGCTGACCGAGTACGCGGCGATGATCGCGCTCATGGAACAGCACGGTTTCGACCGTACCGCCGCGATGCCGCACGGCGGGCACCTGGTGAATCTGCACATCGTCGTCGGGCTGGGTCTGGGTGGCTGCGAGGCCTATCCGGGTGTGTTTCAGCCGTTCGGCGGTTACAGCGCCGACTGTTCCCTGGCCGACGGTCTCATACGGCCCGCCGACCACCCCGGGTTCGGTCTGGAGGCGAAGGTGGGCTTGGCAGAGAAGGTTGCGGGGTTGGTGGCATGACGGTGCAACTGCGTATCGCTGTGGTGGGTTGCGGCGCGATGGGCTCGGTATACGCAGGCCGGCTGTCGGCCGCCGGCCACGACGTGCTGGTGGTGGACTCCTGGGCCGATCACGTCCATGCCATCGCAACCTCGGGCCTGCAGATCTCGGGTCCGGACGGGGAGCGGGTGGCATCGATCCGTGCATTCCCGACGACCCCACACGAGGTTGTCGACCTCGTCGTGTTGGCGGTGAAGGCCGCCGATGTCTCCAGCGCTGCAGCCACTCTCGGCGGGCTGATCGGCGCCGACACCGTTGTGCTCACGATTCAGAACGGCTTGGGCTCGGCCGATGAGGTCGCCCGGCACGTGGGGGCGGACCGGCTCGCGGTGGGCATCGCCAGCGGTTTCGGTGCGTCACTGGTCGCCCCCGGCCGGGTGCACCACAATGCGATGCGGGCGATGCGCTTCGGGGCCTACGCCGATCTCGCGTTCAGTGCTGTGGACCGGGTCGCCGAGGCCTGGCGAACGGCCGGCTTCGATGCCCGCGCGGTCGACGACATCGCCGCCATGCAGTGGGAGAAGCTGATCTGCAACGTCGCCTACAGCGCCCCGTGCGCGCTGACCGGACTCACGGTGGGGGAAGTCCTCGACCACGAGGAAATGGGCCCGGTGAGCCGGGCGGCCGCGACTGAGGCGTGGGAGATCGCCAAGGCCCGCGGAATTGCCGTCGACGTGGACGATCCGGTCGCGTTCGTGCGCGACTTCGGGGCCCAGATGCCCGCGGCGAAGCCGTCGGCGTTACTCGATCACGAGGCGGGGAGGGTCGGCGAGATCGCGGTGATCAACGGTGCCGTTCCCCGGGAGGCCGCCAAGGTGGGCCGCCTTGCTCCGGTCAATGCGACGCTGACCGCGCTCGTGCGGACCCGCGAGGCCGGCTTCGGGGGACGCCCGAACCGCTGATCCCGGTCCGCGCGGCCGGCTCAGAGGTCTCCGGGACCGCTGAGCCGGCCGCGTACCGCTGTCATCGCCGCCACCACGGGGGACACGAGGTGGGTCCGTGCCCCAGCACCCTGACGTCCCTCGAAGTTCCGGTTGGTCGTCGACGCCGAACGTTGCCCGGGGCCCAGCGCATCCGGATTCATGGCGGTGCACATCGAGCAACCGGCCGAGCGCCACTGGAACCCGGCCCGGGTGAAGATCCGGTCGAGCCCTTCGGCCTCGGCTGCGGTCGCGACGGCCTGCGAGCCCGGAACCACGAGGGCCCGGACGCCGGGAGCCACCGTGCGCCCGCTCAGCACCTGGGCCGCGGCGCGCAGGTCCTCGAGCCTGCCGTTGGTGCACGATCCGATGAACACCGTGTCGATTGCGATGTCGCGCACGGGGGTTCCCGGCTCGAGGTCCATGTATGCGAGGGCCCGCACCGCCACCTCGCGCTCGTCGGGATCGGCGTATTCGTCGGGGGACGGGACGACGCCGTCCAGCGACACCGAGTGGCTGGGGATGGTGCCCCAGGTGGCGGTCGGGGAGACGTCGGCGGCGGCCAGCACTCTGGTGCGGTCGAAGAGGGCGCCGTCGTCGGTGCGAAGGGTCCGCCAGTACGCGAGCGCCTCGTCCCACCGGGCGCCCTCTGGCGCGTGGCGGCGGCCACGCAGGTAGCCGAAGGTCACGTCGTCGGGCGCAACCATGCCGCCGCGTGCGCCGCATTCGATGGTCATGTTGCACAGCGTCATCCGCTGCTCCATGCCGAGCGACCGGACCGTGCTGCCCCGGTACTCGAGGACGGCCCCGGCGCCACCGTTGGGGCCGAGGCTGCGTACGACGTGCAGGGCGAGATCCTTGGCGCTCACACCCGGAGCGAGGTCTCCCTCGATGCACACCTGCATCGCCTCCGGGCGCTCCATCCAGAGCGTCTGCGTCGCCAGGACATGCTCCACCTGGCTCGTCCCGATCCCGAAAGCCAGCGCCCCGAAGGCGCCGTGGGTGGAGGTGTGCGAGTCGCCGCACACGATCGTCAGACCGGGCTGAGTCAGGCCCTGCTCGGGCCCGATGACGTGAACGATGCCGTTGCCGGACGAGCCCATCGGGTGGTGCGGCACCCCGAAGGCCGCGCAGTTGCGGCGGACCAGCTCGAGTTGCAGCCGGCTCAGTGGATCGGCGACGGGTGAACCGGGCCCGGTGGTCGGCACGTTGTGGTCCTCGGTCGCCATCGTCAGGTCCGGGCGGCGGACCTGCCTGCCGGCCGCCCGGAGCCCTTCGAAGGCTTGGGGGGAGGTCATCTCGTGCAGCAGGTGCAGGTCGACGTAGAGCAGGTCGGGGCCGTTGCTGCCACGGACGACGACGTGCTCGTCCCACAGCTTGGCGAACAGGGTGCGCGGTGCCACGGGCCGTCGTCGCAGTCGTCAGTCGGTGACGGCGACGGGCCTGCGGCGGTCCGCTTCGGTCCGGGGCGTGTGGGTGACGTCCTCCGGGCCGAATTCGCGCATCCAGCAGGCGAACTCGAGCAGGATGCCGTCGGGGTCCTGGAAGTAGAACGAGCGGACGTACACGCCATCGTGCATCCCGGTCGCCACCTGGGACGGACTGTCGTCGTGGTTCACGATCGGGCCGACCCGTACGCCCGCCTCCTTGAGCCTTTGGCGGTAGTCCTGAAACTTCTCCGGAGGGACGTCGAAGGCGATGTGATTGAGCGAGCTGACAGCGCTGGTCCATTCACCGAAGCCCGGCTTCTCGACAGGGGCCGAGATGCCGGGCACGCCGTCGGGCGCCTCGGCGAACCAGAAGAATGCGAGGGAGTTGCCGTTGCCGGCGTCGAAGAAGAAGTGCTGGCCGATGCCGTCGGGGAGGTCGACGGTCTTCACCAGGGGGAGGCCGAGGACGTTGCTGTAGAAGTCCACGGTGCGTTCCATGTCCGAGCAGACGAGCGCGACGTGGTTGAAGCCGCGGATCTCGAAGTTGGGTGTGCTCATAGGGCTTCCTTTCGAGGTGGTATCTGATTCTAACATCAGGTTCATATCTGATCAACGGTTGAAGCGCGGCGAGGGGGGCGGGTCGAAGAAGGTCGGGTAGAAAAGGCGGCAGACGATCTGAAGATTGCAAGGGAAGGGTGCACACATGGCTGATCCGGTGAAGGGTCGACCGACGCGGCGGGGTCGAGAGACGCTGGAAGCGATCGATGCCGCTGCGCGAAAGGTGATCGCGGAGAAGGGCTTCCTGAAGATGAGGGTGGCCGACATTCTCGCTGAGGCGGGGAGGTCGCCGGCGTCGTTCTACAACTATTACGACTCCAAGGAGGCGTTACTCGAGCGCTGGGCCCGTCGATTCCAGGACGAGGCACGCACGCGTGCACAGGCCGGCCGTCAGGTGGCCGGTCGCGAACCGCGGGAGCGTGTGGCTGCGTCCGCTCGGGCGCACTGGGAGACCTACCGGGAGTGGCTCGCGGAGATGGTGGGTGTCTTCCAACTCGCCATGGTCAACGACGATTTTGCTCAGGTCTGGGATGAGCTGTGTGCCGAGGCCATTGCCGGAATCACGGAGGAGGTCACTCGCGCGCAGCAGCGGGGTTACTGCCCGGGCGTCGATCCCCACCTCACCGCCACGGCAATCGTCGGGATGATGAACATGTTCAGCTACGAGAAGCTCGCGAACGGGCGCGCAGCCGACGTCGACGACGAGGCATGCATCGCGACACTGACCGAGATCTGGTACCGCGCCGTGTACTGGCGGCCGTGAGGGATGGACAGCGCCTCGACCCCGTGATACTAAATCTGAACTCAGATTTATAAACAAGGAGTCACAGTGGCTATCGAACGTACGTTTGTCGGACTGCCGAGCCTTGGTCTGCCCCGCTTCGGCGCCGGCGGACACCCGTGCCAGGGTCTGTACCACCACCTGGCGGGCACACGCCCGAAGACGGCGGTGATCGCGACGCACTACCAGATCGATTTCTCCGAGCACTACATGGCGGATTACCTGGCGAAACGGGGGATCGGCTTCCTCGGCTGGAACACCCGGTTCCGTGGCGACGAGCCTCATTTCATCCTCGACTACGCCCTGAGCGACATCGGGGTGGGTGTCCGCTGGCTCCGGGAGCAGGCCGGCGTGGAGAACGTCGTACTGCTCGGCAATTCCGGAGGCGGTTCGCTCATGGCCGCCTATCAGTCACAGGCGGTGGCACCGAAGTTGACCCCGCTGCCCGGAATGCGCTTGGCGTCCGGTGTCGAAGACTTGCCGGCCGGTGACGCCTACATCTCGACCGCTGCCCACCTGGGTCGGCCCGAGGTGCTCACTGCGTGGATGGATGGTTCGGTCACCGACGAGAGCGACCCACTGGCAACCGACGCGTCCCTCGACTTGTTCAATCCGGACAACGGGCCGGCATACAGTGCCGAGTTCGTCGAGCGCTACCGGGCCGCGCAGGTCGCCCGCAACCACCGCATCACCCGGTGGGTGAAGGACGAGCTCGAGCGGTTCACTGCCGCCGGCTACCACGACCGGCCGTTCTCGGTCGCCCGAACCTGGGCCGACCCGCGCATGGTCGATCCCACCATCGAGCCCACCGAACGCGAACCGAACCTCTGCTACTCCGGCGTTCCGGAGCGGGCCAACCGCTCTGTGTTCGGCATCGCCTCGGCGTGCACACTGCGGACGTGGCTGTCACTGTGGAGCCTCGAGGACTCCCAGACTCGGTCGCGTGCGCACCTACCCAACATCACCGTCCCCGCGCTGGTGGTGAACGCCATGGCCGATACGGGTGTGTTCCCCAGCGACGCAGCGGCGATCCTTGACCTGATCGGTGCGGAGGACAAGGAATTTCACGAGATCGTCGCCGATCACTACTTCCTCACCCCGGGTGCTCGTGACGAGCTCGCCGACCTGACCGCGGCCTGGATCGAGAAGCGTTTCGGAGTGTCGAAGTAGCTGCTGCGCCCGACCGTCAGAGCCCGACGCGCTCCCCGGCGTGCGCCGATCCCAGCCACGTGTGTGGGTTCCCATTCCAGCACCAGCCCAGCTTCGGCTTGCGGTCGCTGATCCACAGCGCCGGCACGCGCTTGTCGCCGCAGCGTGACGCCAGCAGCGAGAAGCACTTGTTCTTCCGCAGCATGTCGGGGCGCGCGGTGACGAGCGCGATGCCCTCGTCGATGGTCAGCGGGCYGCGGCCGTCGCCGGTGATCTTCACGAGCGCGTCCTGGGGCGTGACGTTCAGGAACTCGGTGCCGGTGTCGATGTCGAACAGGAGGTAGCCCGGACCGTCGGGGACATCGATGCCCTCGATCGGACGGAACGTGGTGAGCTCGCCGGCCTCGAGAACAGTGAATCCCTGCTGCTTGCCGAGTGCCGCGCGGGCGATCGTCTCCTCGCGGGGAAGCCCGGTCGGGACGAGCACGAACGGGATGTGGTCCTCGCCGCGCTCGACATCGGCATCCGGGCGGGCGGCGACGACGTCACGCAGCGGGGCCAGCCCGTCACGGAACGCGGATTCGGACCTTCCGGCCAGGGCCGGATATCCGAGTCGGACGAGCTGGTCGAGTTGACGGTCGAATTCGGCGAGGGCATCGGACATGGGTCATCCTTTCGACGGCAGTGGATGGTCCAACGCGCGGGCGGCGGCATTGGTTCCCCGATCGGCAGGGAAAGCTGCCATACTCCGGCCAGGGTCGCCGCGCCGGACGCGGCGGGTTCGAAAGTGGTGAGTGTGATGGCCGCTCCGGCTGCAGTCGACGGACTCGGGTCACCGGCGGGATCGCCGCCCCGGGCCGGGGTCCTGGACATCTTTCTTCTGGCACTGAATATCCCTGGCCTCCAGGATATTTCGGTCGCCGACTCGGTGCGCGATCCCGGCCGCCGAGGCGCGTTCGCGCCGTTCCTGCCCGCGTCGAACATCGAGTCGGGAAGCACGCTGCCGGTGCACCCGTCCGCGGCGCGGGTGACGCTCGACCGCACCGGCCGGGAGGTCGTGCTCGCAACGGATTCGGGTGCGATCCACGTCGGCGCCGAGGCGACCTGCCTGTCGCTGTGGATCGTGCCCGGCCACGGTGCCGTGCTCGCGTGCGAGGCGTTGGCGACCGGTCCGGGCGGGGACCTCGTCGACTGGCGTGCCGGTGAGATCGACCAGGTCCTCGCGCGGTTCCTCGCGCAGTTCGGGCTCACCGTCGATGCCCGGCTGCGCGACGTCTTCCCGGACCTCGATAGCGCCGACCTCGATACTGCCCTGTCGAATCTTCGGCTGCCCGACCTCGTCGCCGGTGCGGGTCACGAGCGTGCCTCGGCGGCCCTGGCTATCGAGGTGACCGGCGACGGCGGTGACCGGGTCCGCCGGCGGGTCGACGGCCGCGGCACCGACGCGGCGGGGTGGAGTTGGGAGTCGATCGCGCTGGTGGAGCGCCCGGTGCGGGCGGGTGCGGCCATCGCCGTCCGCGAGGACGCCGGGGCGATCGTGTTCGACCTCGACGCGACCGCCGGCGACCACGACCACGACGTGTTCGGCGTGGGCGAGATGGTGCGCGCCCTCGTGCCGTGGGTCGCCGTCCGGGCCCGCCACGCCGGGGACTACCGGCTGGTGCTCGACCACCTGCGTGACCACGACGCGCTCGAGGACGGTCGACTGCTGGCCGCGCTCGACGACCTCGCCGGGGTGCAGGCGCGGCGCATGGAACGCGTCCTGCTGGCGACCGAGGCGCGGCACGACGGTGCGTCACTACCCCGGATGTCGCACGCGCAGTTGCGGACGGTGCTGGTGCGACGGTTGTCGGCGGAGATGACGGCCCTCGATGCCGAACTCGGTGAGGCGACCCGGGTGATCGAGCGCGCGTTGCTGCGCAGTGCCGAACGGCGCGGGAGCCGGCACTCGCGGATCGCCCAGGCATGGTCGGTCGCCGCCGGCGCCATCGCGGTGGTGGCGGTGTTCGCCGCGCTGGCCGCGGTGCCGGCGGTGGACCAGCCGACGCTGTTCGGGCACTGGATCGAGGCCCTGGCGGCGACGATCGCGATCACCGCCGGTGTCGTCGCGATCGCGATCCTCTGGCGGCGCCCGTCCTGACCGGTCCCGGCAGACGGCATGTACCGCGTTCGGCCGGATGGCAGGATCGGGGCATGGCACTCACGCTGAATCTTGTCGGTGACCCGGACGCGGACGCCCTGTTGGCGTCGGACCCGCTCGCGCTGCTGATCGGGATGCTGCTCGATCAGCAGGTGCCGATGGAGACGGCGTTCGCGGGACCGAAGAAGCTCGACGACCGGCTCGGCGGCCTGGACGTCCACAAGATCGCGGAGATGAGCCCGGACGACTTCATCGCGGTGTGTGCGCAGCCGCCCGCGGTGCACCGGTTCCCCAAGTCGATGGGGGAGCGCATCCAGTCGCTGTGCGGCGACATCGTGGAGCACTACGACGGCGACACTGCCGCGATCTGGACGTCGGGCGACCCGGACGGCAAGGAAGTGCTGAAGCGGCTCAAGGCGCTTCCCGGGTACGGCGACCAGAAGGCGCGGATCTTCCTGGCGCTCTTGGGTAAGCAGATCGGTGTCGAGCCGAAGGGCTGGCGCGAGGCCGCCGGATCGTACGGCGACGAGGGCGCGCGCCGCTCGATCGCCGACGTCGTCGACCGGCAGACGCTCCTCGAGGTGCGCGAGTTCAAGCAGGCCGCCAAGGCCGCGGCGAAGGCGGCGAAGGGGAAGTAGGGACTCCTGGATGAACGATGACGGGTCGCTGCTGTGCGGGCGATGGGCGGAAGCCCCTCCTGCCGGCGCGCGGCGTCGACTTCACCCAGGCCCGGCGCGGCAGATCTCGGTCACCACGGGGAAGACGAAGCTGAGCCCCTTGGACTACACGCGAGAGCGCCTCGAAATGTTCCCCGACGCAACGGAGATCGCCGAGAACATCGCACTCATCGAGGGCAACGGGCAGTAGCGGCGGCTCCACCCCGCATCGAATCGGCAAGACGGCATTGCAGGATGGATTCCATGGCACACGTGCAACGTTTCGACCACGTCGGCATCACCGTCGCGGACCTCGACGCGGCAACCGCGTTCTTCGTCGGACTCGGTCTCGAGGTGGAGGGCACCGGGTCCGTGGAGGGTGAGTTCGTCGAGACCGTGTGCGGCATCCCCGGTGCGCACTGCAACATCGTGATGCTGCGGCCGCCCGGCGGCGGGTCCCGGCTGGAACTCTCGGCCTTCGTCACGCCCGATCACGTGCCGGGATCGCCGACAGCGATGGCCAACGAGCTCGGGCTGCGCAACGTGTCCTTCGAGGTCGGCGATCTTCAGGCGGCCGTCGACGCGGTGGCTGCGGACGGGTACGGGCTCGTCGGTGGCATCGGCGAGTACGAGAACAGCGTGCGCATGGCTTACGTGCGTGGGCCCGAAGGGATCATCGTGTCCCTGTTCGAGCAGATCGGCTGACGCGCGAGTCCGATCATCGTGATTCCGGGGCAACCAGATTCAGCCGGGCGGCGCGAAGAACTCGAGCGCGATGTTGTCGGGGTCGCGGAAGGACAGCCCGGAACCGTAGGCGGCGGTCTTGATGCCGCCGTGCGCGATGCCGAGCTCGTCGAGACGATCCCGCCAGAATTCGAGTTCGCCGGTGGTGCAGGCGAATGCGACGTGGTCGAGGCCGATCCGTCGTTCGTCGAACTCTGCGTCCGGGCGCTCGCCTGTGTGGGTGTGCAGGCCGAACATGGTCCCGCCGCCGAGCACGAAGACGGCGTGATGGAAGGCCCCGGATTCCTCGTCCTCGTCGAGCACCGGCGGCGACCCGAACAGGCGCGTGTACCACTCGGTGCTGACGGCCATGTCGGACACCGTGACCGCGATGTGGGTTAGAGCTGGGAACGGCGCCACAACGCACCTCTTCCTCCGGAACGGCGATACAGACCACGGTAGCGTCGTTCGCCGCTCCGGAGGGAGGGATTGGATCCGTCAGACCCCGTCGGTTTCCGGTTCCGGACGCTGCCGCGGGCGCTCGTGCTCGCGGGAGAACAAACCCGGCTGAGTGCCGTGCGCGAGCACGGCGTGCTCGTACGCCGACTCGGCGTGCAGCGCCAGGTCGATGCCCGACGTCTCCTGTTCGGCGGTGACGCGGAACCCGACGAGCCGGTCGATGAGCTTGCCGAGGCCATACGTGACACCGAACGCGTACAGGCCGACGACGGCGACCGCCAGCGCCTGCTTGCCGAGCTGCGCGAGCCCGCCGCCGTACAGCAGACCCTCCACGCCGCCGGTCATGACCTCCGCGGCCAGCAGTCCGATGAGCAGCGTGCCGATGATGCCGCCGACCAGGTGCACGCCGACGACGTCGAGCGCGTCGTCGTAGCCGAAGCGGAACTTCCAGCCCACCGCGAACGAGCACACGGAGCCGGCGACGAGGCCGATCACGGCCGCGCCGACCATGCCGACCCAGCCGCACGACGGGGTGATCGCGACCAGGCCGGCGACGACGCCCGACGCCGCGCCGAACGTGGTGGGGTGCCCGTCGCGCTTCTGCTCGACGAACAGCCAGCCCAGCAGGCCCGTGCAGCCGGCGACCAGGGTGTTGAGGAAGACCGCGGCGGCGGTGCCGTCGGCGGCCATCGCGGAGCCGGCGTTGAACCCGAACCAGCCGAACCACAGCAGGCCGACACCGAGCAGCACGAGCGGCAGGTTGTGCGGGCGCATCGGCTCGCTGCGGAACCCGATCCGCGGGCCGAGAACCAGCGCCAGGGCCAGTGCCGACGCGCCGGAGACGATCTCGACCACCAGGCCGCCGGCGTAGTCGAGGGCGCCGAGCTTCGAGATCCAGCCGTCCGGTCCCCACACCCAGTGCGCGACGGGGACGTAGACGAGCAGCGCCCACACCGGCACGAAGAACATCCACGACGAGAACTTGGCGCGGTCCGCGATCGCGCCGCTRATCAGCGCGGCGGTGAGGATCGCGAACGTCAGCTGGAACGTCGCGAACAGGAACTCGGGAACCTGACCGTGCACGGTGTCGGGGGTGATGCCCGCCATGCCGAAGTGTTCGAGGCCGCCGATCAGGCCGCCGCCCACGTCGTCGCCGAACGCGAGGCTGTACCCGACGAACAGCCACACCACGGTGACCAGGGCGATCGAGACGAAACTCATCATGATCATGTTGAGGACGCCCTTGGAGCGGACCATGCCGCCGTAGAACAGGGCCAGGCCTGGCGTCATGAGCAGCACGAGGGCGGTGCTCACCAGCAGCCAGGCGGTGGTGCCGGCATCGATTGTTTCGGGCATGTCAGTTTCTCCTCACCGTCGCGGGGCGACCGCACGCGAGAAACGACGATCGTCGCCTCCGGTTTCACCGGCGCTGCCGCGCTGTTGCGAGCGTGTTTCGGAAATCTCTCGCCGATTCGCGGGCCGGACGGCACCCGGGTGCGGTCCTGCGGCGCACTGTCGGGACGCGCCGGTAGTCTTTCGCCGTGGCCCTGTACCGGAAATATCGACCAGCTTCGTTCGCGGAGGTGGTGGGTCAGGAGCACGTCACCGAGCCCCTGAGCACCGCACTCGACGCTGGACGCATCAACCACGCCTACCTGTTCTCGGGTCCGCGCGGCTGCGGCAAGACGTCGTCGGCCCGCATCCTGGCGCGCTCGCTCAACTGCGTGCAGGGGCCCACGTCGACGCCGTGCGGTGAGTGCTCGTCGTGTGTCGCCCTCGGCCCGGGCGGGCCAGGCAATCTCGACGTCATCGAGCTCGACGCGGCCAGCCACGGCGGTGTCGAGGACACCCGTGAGCTGCGCGACCGCGCGTTCTACGCGCCCGCCGAGTCGCGGTACCGGGTGTTCATCGTCGACGAGGCGCACATGGTCACCACCGCGGGCTTCAACGCGCTGCTCAAGATCGTCGAGGAGCCGCCGGAGCACCTCATCTTCATCTTCGCCACCACCGAGCCCGAGAAGGTGCTGCCGACCATCCGGTCGCGCACCCACCACTACCCGTTCCGGCTGCTGGCGCCGTCCACCATGCGCGGGCTCCTCGAGAAGATCTGCGCGCAGGAACACGTGCCGGTCGAGGACGCGGTGTACCCACTGGTCATCCGTGCCGGCGGCGGCTCGCCGCGCGACTCGCTGAGCGTGCTCGACCAACTCCTCGCCGGTGCCGGGGGGGAGGGCGTCCGGTATGCGCGGGCGCTCGCCCTGCTCGGCGTCACCGATGTTGCGCTCATCGACGAAGCCGTGGACGCGCTGGCCGCGAACGACGGCGCCGCACTGTTCGGCACCGTCGACAAGGTGATGGACGCCGGGCACGACCCGCGCCGTTTCGCCGTCGACCTGCTCGAGCGGCTGCGCGACCTGATCCTCATGCGCGCCGTGCCCGACGCCGCCGAACGCGGGCTGGTCGACGCCCCCGGCGACGTCCTCGACCGCATGCGCGAGGAAGCCGAACGCATCGGTCCCGCGACGCTCGCCCGCTACGCCGAACTGGTGCACGACGGCCTCGGCGAGATGCGCGGTGCCACGGCACCACGCCTGCTGCTCGAGGTGATGTGCGCCCGAATGCTGCTGCCGTCCGCCACGGACGCGGAATCGGCTGTGCTGCAACGCCTCGAGCGGATCGAGCAGGGAGTGGTGATCCCCGCCGCCGGTTCCGCCGCGGCGCCCGCCCCGGCCGCCGCGCCGCGTCCGGTCGCTGTCGAGCCGCCGCCGTCGCCGGGTCCCGTCTACCAGCGTCCGTCGCAGCGCCGCGAGGCCGACGCCGCGCCGGCCCCCGAGCCGCAGCGGCAGCCGGAACCGCCCCGCGAACCCGAGCCCGTGCGTCAGCCGGAGCCTGTCGCGGCGCAGCCCCTCGCCGAGCCGCGTCAGCCGGAGCCGGAACCCGTACACGAGCCGGAACCCGTGCGCCGGCCCGAGTCGGTTGTCGAACCCGTCGTCGCCGTCGCGCCCGTGCCCGAGCCCGCAGCGCCTGCGCCGGTCCCGGAACCTGCTCCGGTGCAAGCGGAGTCGTCGGATCGCCCGGACGTCGCCGGGGTTCGTGCGGTGTGGTCCGAGGTGCGTGCCAAGGTGCGCGACCGCAGTCGCACGGTCGAGGTGATGCTGTCCGGCGCCACGGTCCGGTCGGTGGACGGTCCGCGTCTGGTGCTCAGCCACGACTCGGCCCCGCTGGCCAAGCGCCTGGTCGAGCCTCGCAACACCGACGTGATCGGTGCCGCGATGCGCGATGTGTTCGGCGGCGACTGGGAGGTCACGTGCGAGCACGGCACCGCGCCGCCGGCGCAGACGGCTCCGTCCCGGTCGGCGCCGCAGGCGAAAGCTCCTGCCGCACCGCGTTTCTCCCGGCCCAGTCAGGGCAGGGCTGCCGTGGCGCCCCCTCCGTCGGCACCCCGGTCGTCCTCGTCTGACCTCGACGACATCCCACCGCCCGAGGCTCCGGACTACCCGGACGACCCCGGGCCGCCGCCCGTCGACTACGAGGCCACCCCTCCTCCCACCACCCCCGAGGATGAGGAAGAGATGATGGCCGAGGCGGCCGTGCCGGTGGATCAGGCGAGCCGTCGCGACCCGGACGAGGTCGCCGCGGAGTTCCTCGGCGAGATCCTCGGCGCGCGCAAGATCGACGGTTAGGTGTACCTGGCCATCAGGTTGGTTGCAGTCGGCTGATCGGTGGGAGTCCTCCGAGTGCGCTGTGGCGTCGTCGAGTGTTGTAGTACTCGAGCCAGGGTGCAAGTGCGTCGGCGCGTTCGCTGTTGCTGGTGAAGACCTGACGGTAGGAGCCAGGGTGCAAGTGCGTCGGCGCGTTCGCTGTTGCTGGTGAAGACCTGACGGTAG